>JAXHSZ010000414.1:0-5167 GCA_034190725.1 Thermodesulfobacteriota bacterium | reverse complement strand
CAATATCTTTTCCATTCTTAATGTGAATTTTTAAGTGGACAACGCTGTTGGTTTTGTGTTAAAAATGAATGTTTATCATTTGGAAATACAAGTAGAAGCTGCTTTATGAAAAAGATAGGAATCGTCGTCAAGCCCAATAAACCAGAGGCAGTTGAGGTCACAAAAAATCTTGTTGGATGGTTAGGTGATCAATATATTGAGGTGTTTACTGAAACTGAAATAGCAGCAATGATAAACCACAAAAACGGCCATGAAAGAGTGGAAATCCCTTCATTGGTTGATATGGTCGTCGTTTTGGGCGGTGACGGAACCCTTCTCAGTATAGCAAGGGCAATGGGCAGCAGGAAAGTGCCGATCCTTGGAGTAAACCTGGGAGGTCTGGGTTTTTTGACTGCTATCACACTGGAAGAATTGTACCCTGTATTAGAAAAGGTGATTCGAGGCGATTACACTACCAGCGACCGAACTACTCTTGATGTAAGCGTTTACCATAAAGGCAAGAAGAAAGACGGATACAAGGTACTCAATGATATCGTTATCAACAAGGGGGCGCTTGCCAGGATTATCGATCTGGAAACGAGTATAAACGGAAAATACTTGACCACATTCAAGGCGGACGGACTTATTATATCCACACCTACAGGGTCTACAGGGTATTCTCTTTCCGCAGGCGGCCCAATTGTCTATCCCCTTTTACACTCCGTAATAATAACACCCATCTGTCCCCATACCCTTACAAACAGACCACTTATATTGCCGGATGATGTGACTATCAAAGTTACTCTGATCTCAAAGAATGAGAATGTCTACCTGACCTTTGACGGGCAGGTAGGCCTCTCCTTTGCCGCTGAGAGCACATTAGAGATAAAAAAAGCAGAGAGTTATGTTTATCTCATAGATCCCCCTAAAAAGGACTATTTTCAGGTTCTGAGGACCAAATTGAAATGGGGGGAAAGATGATCAAAAGGTATGTTAAGTGAGCTTGTCATAAGGAATATTGCCATCATCGATGAACTCACCCTTTCTTTTTCTCAGGGCTTGAATGTACTCTCCGGTGAGACCGGAGCCGGCAAGTCAATCATTGTAAATGCCATAAATCTTGTACAAGGAACACGGACATCTGCAGATATCATACGGGGAGAAGAAGAAGAGGCTTCAGTGGATGCTCTTTTCGATGTATCTGACAATGATCCCGTCTTTCACAGGATAGATGAGTTGGGATTTGAAAAGGAAGAGCACCTCCTTATCAAACGGACAATATCCCATTCCGGCAGAAATAAAGTCTTCATCAATGGAGGTTTGGCCACACTCGGTATGCTCGCCTCTATCGGAGAAGATCTCATTACTGTTTCCGGACAGCATGAAAACCAACTCCTTCTCAATGCAGAAAGGCATATCGACATTTTGGATGACTTCGGTAACCTTCATCCCAAAAGAGAAAAGATGGGAATCCTCTTCACAAGACTGCAAAATCTCTCTCGTGAACTGATTGAAATGATCCAGTCTGCTGAGAAAAGGGCGGAAAAGCAATCCCTTCTCGATTTTCAATATAACGAAATAGAGAGGGCAAACCTTCAGCCAGGAGAAGACGTAGCCCTGAAAGATGAGAGGAATATCCTGGTAAATTCTGAGAAACTTCTGGGATGTTCTCACCTGGCTTATGATACGATTTATGGTGAAAAGGGCTCTATAATAGAAAACTTGCAAGTCCTCAAGAATGATATCAAAGAGATATCCAAGATCGACAGCTCCCTCAGTCCTCTTTGTGATGCCATGGAATCATCCATCATTAATCTGGAGGATATTGCATTCTCTTTACGAGACTACGCACAAAAGATTGAATACAATCCTACTCGATTGGAAGAAGTGGAACTACGATTAATAGAAATCGCCAAAATAAAAAAGAAGTATGGCTCAACCATAGACGAAATTCTTCAATATAAAGACAGGATTCAAAATGAACTCAGAGGGATCTCCCACAGTGAGAACAATTTGGCTCACTTAAAAGCTGAAATAGAGGACATTGAGAAGGAAGTGTTGGGTCTGGCCAAAGACCTTTCAACAATGAGGAAGGCAGCAGCAGAGAAGTTGAAGGCAAATGTTGAGAAAGAACTTTGGTCAATAGGCATGGAAAAAACCCGTTTCCAGGTGGATATGAAAAGCCCTCTGATGAACGGCGGCAAAGGCAATTTCTATGGAAATTTAGAGATCGGAGGATTCAAAGTTACAGGTAAAGGAATGGATTGTGTGGAGTTCTTGTTGTCTCCTAATCCCGGAGAACCCTTGAGGCCCCTGTCCAAAATCGCATCAGGAGGCGAGTTGTCGAGAATCATTCTCGCTTTAAAGAGTATATTAGCCCGGCTGGGTGGAACAGAGGTGCTGATCTTTGACGAGGTGGACGCCGGCATTGGTGGTCGGGTGGCCGACATCGTCGGGCAAAAGCTCAAATCCCTGTCACAGTTTCATCAGGTTATCTGCATCACCCATCTGCCCCAGATTGCACGGTTTGCGGATACTCATTTTCATATAAGCAAGGCCGTAAAAGATGGCAGAACCTTTACATCAGTGAAAAGGCTGGAGAAAGACGAGAGGGTAGGGGAGATAGCACGAATGCTGGGGGGAACTGAGATCACGGATACTGTGAGAGAATATGCAAGGGAACTGATAGAGAAAGCGCCGATACAGTAGCGGAAAAGTGACTGCTGAATATAGATTTGCCGGAAAGGAGTTCGTGTAATGATAAAAAAGATAAATCATGTTGGAGTGGCCGTCAAAGACCTTGATAAGGCTGTTGCTCTATTTGAGAGTGCATTTGGTGCTGAAGTGATCTTCCGAAAGGTGTTCGATAGCCAAAAATTGGAATCCGCCATGGTCTCCATGGGAGAGAACAGATTTGAACTTTCTCAAACAGTTGATCCGGATGGTGTTATGGGAAAGTTCATCGATGCCAGGGGAGAAGGGATCCATCATGTTTCCCTGGAGGTGGAAGATATTGAAGAGGCTATAGAACGTTTTGAGAAGCTTGGACTCAAGGTTGTGGGCAAGGGTACCCGCGGTTCAGGGGGAAATAAGATCTGTTTCTTGCACCCCAAAGATATTTTCGGCGTTCTTGTGGAGATCATAGAGCCCGTTCAAGGTTGATGAAGAAATACGTTTTTACCTGAGAAGGAGGAGATGAGATGTGTACTGAATTGAGTGAGGAGCAGAAGATCTTGAGAGAAACCCTGAGGAAGTTGGGAAGGGAAAAGTTGGACAAGCTCACAATCGAAAGCGACAGGGCGGACAAATTTGACTTTGAAAGCCTCCGACTCTTAAAGGAAATCGGCATATTTGGGCTGCCTGCGCCTGTCAAGTACGGCGGGTCCGAGGCGAATGCCACCACTCTCACCATTGTCCTTGAAGAACTTGGTTATTTCAGCCCTTCAATGGCATGCACCCTTATCGGCCATTTGGCTCTTGTGCGTCCTCTCTTTCTGGGAGGGAATCAATTTTTGGAAGAAAAGTACTTCACCAAGATGGCCAATGAAGAGCTGGGTGCTTTTTGCCTTACAGAACCCGAGGCAGGATCCGATGCGGCATCATTGAAGACAAAGGCTACCCAAGATGGTGACGATTGGGTCATCAACGGAACGAAACGTTTTATTACAAATGGTGGTGTGGCTGACTTTTACGGTGTGTGGACCGCGACCGGTCCGGGCAAAGGTGCGGACGGGATATCCCTCTTTTATGTGGACAAGGATGCAAAAGGAATGTCAGTGGGAAAGATAGAAGAGAAGATGGGCATAAGAGGTTCTCAGACAGCTGAGATGATCTTTGAGGATGTGAGAGTTTCCAAAGAGTATATGTGCGGAGGAGTGGGTAAGGGGCTCAAGCTTGCATTTGAAGGATTGGATCTGGTCAGGTGTGGTTTGGGAGGGTTTTCCGTAGGACTGGCTCAGGCAGCACTGGATCAAGCAATTCAATATATGAAGGAGAGGCATCAGTTCGGAAAGCCCATTGCTCAGTTTCAGGGTCTCCAGTTTATGGTCGCCAATATGGCCATGAATATAGAGGCAGCCCGGGCATTGACCTATCAGACGGCAGCCAGGTATGATTCAGGGGAACACAGCAAAGACCTGATCACCAAGTCATCCATGACCAAGTGTTTTGCTTCAGATATGTGCATGAGGGTGACTACCGACGTGGTTCAGATATTCGGTGGGTATGGATACATGAAGGACTACCCTGTGGAAAGGATGATGAGGGATGCCAAGATCCTTCAGATCGTCGAAGGAACAAGTCAAATCCATCACCACATCATAGCAAGGAATTTGCTGAGTTGATTGATGTATGATTTTTTATGTGGTGGAAATTTTCAGCAATGAGACTTCTAGGTGTCAGGTTTCAGGTGTCAGAAAGAATTGAAGTAATATCTGAAACCTGAACACTTCAACCTGACACCCAAAACTAAGACTCTATACATGAAGGAGGTTTTTGATGGATTTTGAGTTGACCGAAGAACAGAAGATTCTTCAAGATACTGTTAAAAAATTTATGGACAACGAAGTGGCTCCGCTGGTGGATGAATACGAAAAGAAAAAGGACATTCCCAGGGACCTTATTAAGAAGCTCATCCCCCTTGGATATGTGGGAGCTTTGGTGCCGCCGGAATACGGTGGTTTGGGTCTCGACTATATATCACTTGGTATCCTCATGGAAGAGGCAGGCAGAACCTGGGGAGCTCTCCGAATATTAGCGAACGGTCCTCTGAACTTGATACCCTATACAATTTGTGTAAATGGGACAGAGGAGCAAAAAAAGAAATATATACCATCGCTGTTGTCGGCTGACAAAACTGCTTTTTTAGCCATAACCGAACCAAATGTCGGTTCTGACGCCTCGGGTATAGAGACGAGAGCTGAACTGAAAGGGGATAAATTTATTCTGAACGGCACAAAGATGTGGGTGACCAATGGAAGCAAGGCCGATGTGGGGATTGTATTCGCCTCTCTAGATAGAAGTAAGGGTCCGAAAGGGATAAGTGCTTTTATAGTGGATAAAGAGCAGACCGACTACTCGGCCATCGATATAGAAAAGATGTTCGGGCATGCTATGGTTGCTTCTGAATTTGTTTTTGAAGATGCTGAGGTACCAAAGGAAAATATGTTTGGTCAGGAAGGAAAAGGCC
>JAXHSZ010000413.1:0-16094 GCA_034190725.1 Thermodesulfobacteriota bacterium | reverse complement strand
GCCATCCCAAGCATGACGACCCGGCCTATGGACTGGTGCAGGCGGTCAAAACCGAAACCCGCGACGGCAAAAAAATACTGCTGGCCAAGTTCAAAAACGTGGAGCCGGAGTTCGCCGAAATGGTCAAATCGGGACGTTTCCCGAAGCGGTCGGCAGGCTTTTACCCGGACGGCCGCTTGCGCCACGTCGGTTTTCTGGGCGCCACACCGCCGGCCATCAAGGGGCTTAAAAATATCGCATTCGGCGATGGCGACAATGCCATTGCCTTCGAATTCGCAGGTCCAGGGAGCCGGCTCTGCGAATTCGAAGGATGGACGGTTACGTACTTTCAGCTTTATCTGATATGTCTCGCATTCTCGATAAAAGTAGAATTCATGTACGTCCTGGCTGTAGCGCCCCTGTTTTCATTGGCCAGGCTTTTCCCTTTTACTTTGAATGGTCTCGGAACACAGGAAGCCGTGATCATTTATCTCTTTCGTTTAATCAATGTTGGATCAACCTTGTCTGTACTGATCTCCCTTACAAATAGGGTTATGAATTTTATTATCCCTGCTATTGTAGGCATAATTGTGATCCATTGCGGTAAGTCTAAAATAGGCTTTATAGAACAGAATGCAAGAAATCATGGTTCACTTGAATTGTCTCAGTAGATCCCCATACACACTTATTTTATTTCTAGATGAAGGTTTCAAGTTTCAGGTTTCAGATTCCAGTAAAACAGCTGGAACATCATGCTATTGTCATGGCACCTGACACACGAAACCTGGAATCTAAACGTAAAAAAAGCCATTTCTGGACACACAATGGTGGAAGAGGACTCTCTATGGCTTTGATAGAGACAAAAAACTTGTCAAAGGAATTCAGAGTAGGGTTCAGGATGAAGAGGGTCTTGGCCCTCGATGATCTGAACCTGGAGGTTGAAAAGGGGGAAATATTCGGATACATTGGGCCGAATGGTGCAGGGAAGACCACGACACTCAAAGTAATAATGGGTTTAATATATCCCACTTCCGGCAACGTAAAGATATTTTCAAAGGATGTAAGCGATATAAATGTCAGGGCAGAGATGGGTTTTCTTCCTGAATCTCCCTATTTTTATGACTATCTGACGGCAAAAGAGTTCCTGGACTTTTATGCTCAGCTTTTCAGTCTTAAAAAGAAAGAAAGAACCAAACGAATCGAAGAACTCCTGGACATGGTTGACCTCAGAAAGGCAAAGGACGTCCAATTGAGAAAATTTTCTCGTGGGATGTTACAGAGGATAGGGCTTGCCCAGGCATTGATTAATGATCCTCAATTAGTGGTCCTTGATGAGCCCATGTCCGGGTTGGATCCTGTGGGCAGGTCAAAGATTCGAAATATTATTCTCCGTTTAAGGGATCAAGGGAAAACGGTCTTTTTCTCCACTCATATTCTGTCTGATGTGGAGATGATCTGTGACCGGGTCGGTATATTGGTAGGCGGGAAATTAAGAGCTTCAGGAAATTTGCATGAACTGCTGGAGGATAGGATACGGTCAATAGAGATTACTGCTTCACGGTTAGGAGATAAAGGAATTGAGCAAGTTCAAAGGATAGCAAAGAGAACGACCATCAGAGACGAAAGAGTATTGATTACTGTTGATAAGAAAGAGGATGAACAAGAGGTATTGAGGATAATTCGCAAGAATAAAGGAGAACTCATTTCATTGATTCCCCAGAGAGAATCATTGGAGGATCTATTTATGGAGGAGCTGCTGTCGGTATGATGAGGATAAAGGCTATCGCCATAAACACATTTCGTGAGGCAATCAGGGATAAGATCCTATACAGTCTTCTGTTCTTTGCCCTTCTGATGATAGGTGCTTCCATATTTCTAGGCACCCTCACCATCGGAGAGCAGATGAAGATCGTAAAAGACGTGGGACTGGCGGCCATCTCTCTCTTCGGCGTCCTCATTGCCGTTTTCGTTGGAATCGGTCTTGTATATAAGGAGATCGACAAAAGGACCATCTACAATATCCTTTCAAAGCCCGTATCCAGGCCGGTTTTTCTTTTGGGCAAATACCTCGGTTTGGTCCTTACGTTGATAATAGAGGTCGCGCTCATGTCTGGTGTTTTTCTTTTAACCGTATTCCTAATGGAGCATTCAATCGACCCATCTCTCTTAAAGGCTGTTTTGTTAATCTTCTTTGAACTCATGGTCGTTACGGCAATTGCGATTTTGTTCTCTTCTTTTTCTACTCCCGTATTGAGCGGGATGTTCACATTGGGTATATATGTAATAGGCCATATGACGGCGGATCTAAAACTATTCGGAGCAAAATCAGGAAGCGGAATTGCTAAAGCGGTCACGGAAATTCTGTATTACATCTTGCCAAACTTTGAGAATTTTAACATTAAAGGGAAGGTGGTTCATCAGATTCCTGTTGGTTGGGAGTACATCTCTCTGTCAATGGCATACGGTTTTATGTATATTCTCGGTATTTTGTTTGTCTCAGTGGTCATTTTACAGAGGAGAGATTTTAAATAGAGTCCATCCGGAAATAAGGACATAAATCCGGCCCCAACATAACCATACATATTTCGTAATCTGGTATAGACCATTTTTTAATAATATCTTTGAATAACAAAAGTCAATCAAAATTTGGAGTGAACAGTTGTCTACAAAGCATAAGATTATTTCCATTACATCGGTAGTATTTATAATGCTCCTCATGGTCTTTTGCAAGGTGTATATCGGGTCAATGTCCGAGTTAAAAAAGGCTGAGATTGCCTTTGAAAAGTCCGAGTATGAAGAGGCCATCACCCATTATGAAAGGTCCATCCATTGGTATACCCCGTGGAACAGGTATGTAAAAAAATCCATTAAGAAGCTTTGGATTATTGGGAATGAGGCTGAAGATACCGGTAATGATGAGCTGGCACTGCACAGCTATCGTTCCCTGAGAAGCAGTCTTTACGCTGTAAGAAGCTTTTACACGCCATATCCCGAATGGATAGAGAGATGTGATGATAAGATATCTTCTCTCATGGCAAAGAAAGAACCGTATTCCGAAAGAGACAAGAAGAAGACATTTGAAGAGAGAAAAGCCGATTCTCTCAAGATTTTAAAGAGAGATTACGCTCCCGATGTTTTCTGGTCAATTTTTCTGGAAATAGGTTTTCTTGGCTGGATAGGGTGTGCCATCGGTTTTATCTTTCGTGTATTTACCGGAGAAAAGGGGTTTAACGGAAGAAGGGCGTTGTTGTGGGGTGGACTGATAGTGGTGTTTTATGCCATGTGGATTTTGGGGATGATGAGGGCGTAAAAGGTTCCTGGTTAATTGTTAATAATGAACAGTGAGTAACTGTGACTTCTTAAAAGGTTTGAATTCCTGATCAATCTTATTGAATATGATATGAACCAGAAATGAAATGACATTGAAAAAATATCTTTACCCTCTCTTACTTATACTCCTTCTCAATCTCCTTGCCTATTCGAACTCTTTTCACAATTCCTTCCATTTTGACGATGAGGCCATTTTAAGTCATCTTTCTGAAGCCCATCAAGACAGCTACAGTCTGTCTTTTTTCCAGCGATCCTTGAATATTTACAGAAGGGCTTTGCTTTGGCGTCCAGTGTCGGGTTTTACATTGGGTTTGAATTATCACTGGGGAGAGAGAGATACATTTGGATATCACGTCTTCAATTTCTCCATGCATGTGATTACAGCTTTCGTTTTATTTCTATTCCTGTACAAAACTCTTCGTATTGAATCGTGCGGTAAATTTCTGAGGGGTAAGGCCTTTCAAATATCTCTTTTTGGGTGTCTATTGTGGTCTCTTCATCCCATACAGACACAGGCTGTGACATATATTGTTCAGAGAATGGCTATGCTTGGAGGCCTATTTTCGGTTATGTCCGTTTACTCCTATGCGTTGTTTAGAGATACTAAGAGGAATATTTTTCTTATTTGTATGATTTTATTAAGTGTGGCTGCTTTTGGATCTAAAGAACACACGTTGGTTTTGCCGTTGCTAATTTTTATTTATGAGTGGTTATTCTATCAGAATGGAGATTTATCTTTTCTGTTAAAAAAACGAACTCTAATCGGAGTTTCTTTGATTTTCTTAACGTTGTTTCTCATAGGTATATCTATGGAGGGTCCTCATGTTATAGGCAGGTTGTTTCACAATTTTAGTCTTGACAAGATACCCGGAAGAGAGTTCAGTGTCTCAGAGCGTCTCCTTACGGAACAAAGAGTAGTCCTATATTATCTTAGTCTGATTGTGTATCCACTATTAGATAGATTTAATCTGAATCATGATTTCAGTGTTTCCCAGGGATGGCTTACACCACCGTCCACCCTGCTCTCCGGTTTTGTTATACTTGGACTGCTCTTCTTTGCATTCAAAAAGAGAAGCAGTTTTCCTTTTCTCAGCTTTGTCATATTCTGGTATTTTATTACGTTACTCGTTGAGTCATCTGTTTTTAATCTTGAAATAATTTTTGAACATAGGGCGTATCTGCCCTCTATGATGGTGTTCCCCCTAATTACACTGGGGATTATTTCCATTGAGAAGATCTCAAAAGAAAAAAGAAGTGTATACATATCGCTTGGCTTTATATTTTTAATGATTGCGATATTTGGTTTCTCAACGTACAAAAGGAATGTTGTGTGGAAAGACCCGGTAAGCCTATGGAAAGACTGTTTAGAAAAATCACCTGATGATGCGAGATGTCATGTGAATCTTGGATCTGCTTTGGGCAATGCAGGGCAGGACAAAGAAGCGATTGAGCTTTTCCAAAAAGCACTTGTACTGGACCCTGAAAATCTCCGTGCACACAGCAACCTGGGAGTTGCGCTGGCAGACGCGGGCGTACTTGACAGAGCCGCCCATCATTTGACGGAAGCTGTTCGATTGAAATCAAAAGACCCATTAATATATTCTAAACTCGGGGCAGTATACTTGAAGCTGGATGATCTGCCCAATGCAAAAAAATATTTAAGATTTGTGATAAAGTTGAATGATCCAAATCCTGAGATCAGGAATAACCTCGCATTGATCTATTACTATGAGGGGAAGTATAATGCGGCCATATCCTTACTCCACGACACGATCCAGGCAAATCCCCAATTGCACAGACTTCAGTTTAATTTGGGTTTGTTGTACAAAAAAGTGAACAACATGGAGAAATCCATATATTGGATGGAAAGAGCTATTAAGAGAAATCCATCAGTCTTGGATAAGATACATCTCATTGATGCGTATTACAATGGATCATACGGTGGTAAAGCCTCCCGGTTGTATAAGAACCTCCTTAATGACCTTGATGAGAAGGGACTTTCCAAGTACGATCTATGGGTCAACTATATAGCGCCATTAGAGAAAAAAAAGAGAAACTCTACTTATACGGAGCCCATCACCGAACTCGACTACCGACTGTGGGAAGAGACTCTGATCAATGAAAACAATCGAATATGGGAGTATGATAACAAATAATGATACTGGAAAATGTACGACTTCTCAATAATTTGAGGGATCTGTCATTGCGAGCGAAGCGAAGCAATCTCTTTAATGAACGGTGAGATTGCTTCATCGCTGACACTCCTCGCAATGACATAAAATAACAGCATCAAGCAACTACCCCAACTTTTCGAGAACTTACGAAAATGTCTCTGAAATAGTTTTCAGAGATCGGAAAAAGGCGGCTTGACCTATGAATGATCTAAAAGTTTCGATTATTGTGCCGGTCTACAATGAGGAAAACAACATCCCTACTGTTATCCACAATATTACTACTCTCTACCCTGACTTTGAACTTATAGTGGTTAACGACGGTTCAACAGACAACACGGCCTCAGTTGCGAAAGATTCCGGAGCTCTTGTTTACAACCATCCGTATAATATCGGAAATGGAGCCGCGATTAAGAGTGGCACAAGGATTGCGTCCGGTGATATTCTCGTGTTCATGGACGGTGACGGTCAGCATGATCCGAGGGATATAAAGAATCTCCTCGATTTTTTTCCGGAGTTTGACATGGTTGTCGGCGCCAGGCCCAAAGGCCATCGTACCTCATGGGGACGAGCCCTGGCCAACAGAATATACAACAGATTGGGTTCCTATGTGACTAAACTTCCCATCCAAGATCTTACTTCCGGGTTCAGGGCTGTAAAAGCTGAGATAGCTCATAATCTCATATATCTGTTTCCCAATACGTATTCATATCCCACTACCTTGACATTGAGTGTTTTAAGGAGTGGTAGAAGTCTTAAGTACGTTCCGATAAATATTAGAACCCGAAGTTCAGGAAAAAGTAAGATCAGTATTTTCAAGGACGGTATCAGATTCCTTATGGTGATAATAAAGATATGCACACTTTATTCTCCTTTGAGGGTATTTCTTCCCACCAGTTTAGGGATGTTTATTTTGGGTCTCTCTTATTACGTTTACACATATTTTACTTCCGGGCGGTTTACAAATATGAGCGCCCTTCTCTTTACGACCTCTGTTTTAATCTTTATGATGGGATTGATCGGTGAGCAGATTTCTCAGATGAGATTTGAAAGGAGTGAAGGAGATAAATTATGGTAAATCGTCTCCTAGTGCCGCCGCTGGTTTCTCATCAAAAGAGCTTTAAGGATTTCAGACAAATCGAACACGGGATATCACGGTGATGCGTATAAAAAAACGCAACGAAAGTAAGGTGAGCCCACTGTTGTATTTGTAAATTTCGTAACTTCTCAACAACTTCGGGAAAAAGACTTATGGATAGCTCCCCTGTGGGCTACTGCATGTTCCAGGACTTTTTGAGAAGTTACTAAATTTCGCATTAACAATTGAAAATAATTACAATGATACTTTTCGCAGTGTTAAGGCTTTATTTCTTGAAAAAGCACCGAATTTAAGTGAAACTGTAAACTCTTTATTACCTGGTCATTTTCGTTTTTATCATTTCTATTTATTGACGAATATCTGCAAATTCAACAGGTTATATCGATTTGCATGGATTTGCCCATTCAGATATTATGGAAATAAAGGATTTACTTATAATTGTAAAAAATAAGGCATAGCCGTATATTTCATGCATGCCAACCCCTTGCCACAATCAAAAATTGTACTCATAACTGGATGAAAAAACAACATAATTAACTTGACTGCTACCACAATAACAATTGGCAAGTTCAAAACTCGATATTTTATTGTGGTCATTCACTGAAAAATAGCCCTGATTTTCGGTCTTCGATTTGTCTGGACTTAAAAGAGTAACATTAATTATGCATGTATTGATCGATATAGGACATCCTGCCCATGTACATCTCTTTCGGAAAGCACGAGATATTTTGATCGAACATGGGCATAAGGCATCTGTGATTGCTCGAAACAAAGAGGTAACCCATCAATTGCTAGACGCGTATGGTATTGAGTTTAAATCCGGTTCAAAGATTCGGGCTGGATGGAAGAGAGGGTTAGAACTTTTCGAGTGGTTTATGATCGTTTGTATGGAGATAAAAAAACAGAATATTGACATAGTTATGAGTATTGGTTCACCATCTGCTTCCTGGGCTGCGAAAATGTGTGGTATTAATCATTTAGCATTCAATGATACGGAAACTGCATATATTCAAAGAAGTCTCTATTCTCCAGCGAGTATTAAGATATTTACACCTCGTTGTTTTCTTGATGACTATGGCCACAAACAGATACGGTACGATGGCATTCACGATTTGGCCTATCTCAGGCCGGAACATTTCATCCCGGACCCGACAGTAAAAAAAGACATCGGAGTCAGTGAACATGAAGAATACGTCATTCTTCGCTTTGTTTCATGGGATGCAGTTCATGATTGGGGATATAAGAAGACTTCGAGTAACATTAAACACGAAATTGTTAAAATCCTTGCAGAAAAATACTCAGTGTTTATTTCTGCAGAAGGAAAGTTGCCTAGGGACCTCGACAAGTACAGACTCAAGCTCCCCCCTCATCGACTGCATGATGGTATGGCATTTGCTGCTGCGGTGATAAGTGATGGAGCGACAACTGCCACAGAGGCGGCTGTCTTAGGAAGGCCATCCCTATATATCTCAATTGAGAAATTCCTTAACAGACTGGGGTGTATTCAATTTCTATCAAACGACTATAAATTGCTTGATACGATTGATATTAAAGATTACACTCCCGAGTGCGTTATGAATTTTCTTGATCAACCAAGACTAGATGAAAGGATGTCCGAGAGGAACAGATTGATCAATAATACAGTTGATGTGGCAGCTTATATTGCCTATCGGTGCGAAGAGTATGGAGAGAGAGGCTAAGGAAAATCCTGTCAAGAAAGATATGTAAGGGAGATGGAAAGGATTGATTGAAAATGCAAGTATTTGGCTGGGTTAATATTGACAATGAGTAGGTTAGGCAATTGATTTTAGTTGAACAGTACCGAAATCAATGATTCCGGACTAGAATTGATCAAATTAAATTAGGAGTAGTATTATATGTGTGGAATTAGCGGTTTTAATTGGCGTGATGAAGATTTGATCCGCACGATGAACATCGTTAATAAACACAGAGGCCCTGATGATGAAGGAGTATATTCAGATTCACGGGTGACCCTGGGTCACGTTCGGCTTTCTATTATCGATCTCTCCGAAAAGGGACGTCAACCTATGGCCAATGAGGACGGCACCCTTTGGATCGTCTATAATGGGGAAATTTATAACTTTCGGGAGATCAAAAGAGAACTGATAGATAAAGGTCATATCTTCTCCAGTCTCACAGACACGGAAGTCGTGTTGCATGCTTATGAAGAATACGGATTAGAGTGTTTGGATCGGTTTAATGGAATGTGGGCATTTGCTCTATATGACCTACATCAAAATATCTTTATCCTCTGTAGGGACCGATTTGGGATCAAGCCACTTTATTATCATGCTGACGGTAGTAAGTTCATTTTTTCCTCAATGATTGCCGGAATTTTGTGCCATGATATAAGCACCGGACCGAATGAACAAGCAATAATGGAATTCCTAGCGTACAACCTTGAGGACCATTGTGCCAGCACTTTTTTTAGGAATATCTATCAGCTTGAGCCAGGAAGACTTTTAAACTATGATCTAAAATCCGGAAAATATTATGTTGAACAGTGGTATTGGCCAAAAACTCGAGACATCCTGGATGAAGAGACAATACACGACGTTTTTGTTGATAGCGTGAGAGTACGAACCATCGCAGATGTTCCTGTGGGCAGTTGTCTTTCTGGAGGAGTCGATTCATCGTCAATAGTTAGCACCCTTGACAGGTTTCTTGATTACCCATTCTACACATTTTCGTTTGTTGCGCCAGGTTCCCCGATTGATGAAACCCGATACATCAAAGAAGTTGGGAGACAAGCAAAGGTTGAGCAGTTTTCTACCCAAATAACGGAGGACGACTTTCTTGATGAATTCGAAGATTTTGTAAAGGCTCTCGAAGAGCCAGTTCTCAGCCTCAGCCCGTATGCCCAGTATCGCGTAATGAAACTTGCCCATGAACATGGAGCAAAAGTTCTTCTCGATGGTCAGGGAGGGGATGAACTGTTTGCGGGGTACATATACTATTTCAGCTATAGGTATTACGAACTCTTCAAAAATATTCAATGGGTGAAGTTAATTCGTGAAGCAATTCACTATGTGTATAGGTTCAAAAACCTTTTTCCAATTGCCATGTTCGCCTTTACGATGCTTCCAGAATCGACAAAGATATTTACCTGGAAAAAAATCTTGAACAAGTGGATAAATTACGATCTTTTAAGGGGCCTTGACGGAGAAGAATTTGACCCGCGCTGGAAAAGGATGTCCCTCGATGAGGCCCTCAGATTGACCCTTTTTTCAACAGCAATACCCCATTTATTGCGATGGGAGGACAAGAATGCCATGCGATGGGGTATAGAGAGTCGGGTTCCTTTTCTGGATGTCAACGTTGTTGAGACGGCCCTGGCTCTTCCTGCAGAAGCAAAGCTTAAGAATGGCGAGACAAAAGTAGTTTTCAAGAAGGCGGTTCACAAAATCCTTCCTGAAATGATACGGAATAGAACAGACAAGATCGGTTTTGAGACACCGATTGATGATTTTTTCAGGAAGCCGTCGATCGTCTCTTTCTGCAAAGATATTATCTATTCCGATGAATTCAAGGCCAGGCCTTACTGGAAGTGGGAGAGGGTCGAAAAGATGTTTCAAGCACATATAGAAAAAAAAGCGGATTGGGGAAAAGAGATCTGGAAGTGGATTAATCTGGAAGTATGGTTGGAGAAATATTTTAGCAGAAACATTGTATGATCTGAAGAAGAATACCCTCATCTTGGTTTCAGGTGTCAGGTTTCAGATGTCAGAAGAGCCATAAACGCACTTTCAGCTCAGGCATCATAGCTTTTTCGATTCCAAGGTCTTCTCCATACATAGTTTTAGTTATTTCTACGTTCTCTCTTGAACCTGAAACCTGTGAACCTCTAACCCGTGAACGGTTATAAAAAAGAGGTGTCGGTTTGAAACTTGCTTTTGTGTGCGGCCTTTCAGAGAAAAAATTGGCTCAGAAGCTTCTCCCATTGCAGGTTCTTGATCAAGTGGACGAGATTCATCTTTATCGCCGCCTTCCATATCACGGGAAGAAAATCCAATGGATGATTCTGCCCCGATGGGCCCAGAAGTCAAGGGTCATTGGAGATTTGTTCAGATTCTTTTGCCTTCTTATGCAGGGCATGCATTACGATGTCATTGTTGGGTGTCATCAGAGTTTTCACGGGCTGATGGCCTGTATTTGTGGGAAAGTATGGAATAAACCTGTTGCCCAGATCGTAATCACAGAAGTGGACTGGGTCTATAAGAGACCTTTATTGAGACTTGCCATGTTATCCGCTGATGTCTGCGCAGTTCGTGGCCCCATTTCATATGAAATGCTTCGAAACGTCGGTTACAAAGGGAGGATAGAGATCCTTCATAATCCTTACACTCCTCCTGTAATTAACGCGAATACTGAGATAAGGAGGCGCCGTTTTGATCTTGTTGCTGTGGGGAACTATGCTAAAGAGAAGAACTATCCCTGGATGATACAGGTGCTTTCAGCGGTAAAGAAAGAATGGCCCCAATTGAAGGCGGCCATTGTGGGACAGGGTCCATTCAGAGAAAAATTGGAGCCTGCTCTTTCAAAGAACAACCTCCAAGAACACGTAGAATTTCTCGGATGGAAAGACGAGAATGGGCTTTCGGAAGTGTATCAGGACAGCAGGGCCTTTTTATTGACTTCTAATGCAGAGGGATTACCCATGGTCGTATTGGAAGCAATGTCACACAGGCTTCCTGTATTTGTGACAGATGTTGGTGACCTTCCCTGGCTTGTGAGGGATGGTGAAGAAGGGCGGGTTGTGCCCTATGGGGATACTAAAGGAATGAGTGATGCTCTGATTAATGCTCTAAAGAATCCTGATTTCCTTAAGAAAATGGGAGAAAGAGCACATGCACGGGTGGTATCCTTTTCTGATCAATATGATACTGATAAAATCATCCAAACATGGTGCGGTCTGTTGAGTTTTGTGATTGAGAAGAGGCCTGTGTGAGTTATGTGTGGAATTGCCGGAATCCTCAACATGGATAAAGCCAGTATGGGGCCTGCTATTCAGAGGATGACCGAAGCGCTTCGGCATAGGGGACCCGATGATTGGGGATATATGACCTTGAATCCGGGTGAAGTGTGTCACGGTCCGGTATTGCAAAGACCTGATGCGCAGCCAGGCCAGGTTTGGTTTGGTCACAGACGCTTGAGTATCATCGATCTGAGAGGTTCCAGACAGCCATTGCGGAATGAAGATGGAACTGTATGGGTAGTTTATAACGGTGAAATATACAACTACGTGGAACTGCGCAAGGATCTTTCTCAGAGAGGCCATACGCTAAGAGAAGCAGGTGATACTGAGGTGCTCGTTCACCTTTGGGAGGAATACGGCGATGAGATGCTCAGGTTTCTCAGGGGTATGTTTGCCTTCGCTATCTATGATTCAAAGAAAAATGTAGTTTTTCTCGCACGTGATCGATTCGGCCAAAAGCCTTTGTATTACTGGCAAAATAAAAAATTGTTTGCTTTTGCGTCCGAGTTGCAAAGCTTGCGGCATATCGGTGGCTTCCCGGACGGAGACCTGGACGAGGTCTCCATTTCCAGATATTTTCGATATGGATATATTCCAGGCCCTCGTACAATTTACAAAAATGTATGGTCACTCAGGCCGGGTCACTCATTGAGTATTCGAGAGGGAAATCATACAATTAAGGAATACTGGCGACCTCAGGTTAACGGTCAGGAAGAAGAATGCACACAAGATGAGCTTCAGGAACTGCTGGATGAAGCTACCAAAATAAGACTTCGCTCTGATGTGCCTTTGGGAGCATTTCTTTCAGGTGGTATTGATTCAGCTCTTGTGGTTGCATCGATGAAACATCAGATGGAAACCCCAGTCGAGACCTTCACTATCACATCGGGTGAAGCCTGGTTTGACGAGACAGAGCCTGCACGTATCACATCAAACCACCTGAGCACCCACCATCATGAATTTCAAGTGAATCCTGACCTGGTAGACATCTCTCAAAGACTTGCCGGACACTTTGGCCAGCCATTTGCTGATTACTCATGTGTGCCGACATATTACGTAAGCAGGGAAACAAGAAAGTATGTTACGGTCGCCCTTTCAGGCGATGGTGGTGATGAACTCTTCGCAGGGTATGACAGATACGCAAATTATCTCTGGTCGAGACTTACTGGGAGGATTCCGGGATGGTTACGCGGATACATGGCACGTATTACATGGAAATACAAAAGTCTTGCCAAACTTCCCGTGGGCAGTGTGGGAGATTTTTTACTCAGTGCCGGAGATGTGGAAATCAAGGGCGAAAACCATTCGGTTTCTTTTCACAATTTCTGGCGTAAACAGTGTTTTCAGCCTGATTTCAGAGGGCATATGGCCAACATTAAATATGATGAGATAGCTCGTTTTCGTCACCTGTACAATGAAGCTGTTTCAGATGATCCTTTAGAGAGATGGCTCGAGGTGGATCAAAGAATGTACCTGGCAGATGATATCCTTGTGAAGGTGGACATATCATCCATGGCCGTTTCGCTGGAATGTCGTTCTCCATTCCTGGATTATGTCCTGGCGGAAGCTGTAAATCGAATTCCTGTACGAAAGAAACTCAGACGAAGAAGAACGAAGATTCCCCTTCGTACACTTGCAACCAGGAGATTGCCTGAGAGTATATGGAATTTGCCAAAGAAAGGATTCTCTCTGCCTCTCGCCCTGTGGATACGAAATGACCTCAAAGAATGGGCATATGAAATGCTTTTCAACAATCAAACTTCCTGGGAGGGCATTCTGCGTCCGGAATCAGTTCACTTGCTATGGAATGAGCATCAGTTGAAAATGAATGATCATTCCATGCGTCTGTGGATGATCATTGCTTGGGTGCTCTGGATAAAAGCCTTTCAACAAGATCTAAGCAGATAGAAAGTAGAATATTTATTAATAAATACAAATGTTTAAATGAACCATTAAAGGAATTCCTGGCCTCTCCTCAGAGCAAAAGAGATATAAGCGTAAGGGATATTCTAAGGGGAACGGATGACGCACTGATCGAAGGGACATTGCTTTGCATGAACTGTAATGGAATTTTTGAAGTAAGAAAAGGTATTACAATACTCATATCCGGGCGAACTAGAGCAAGTAAAAAAAGAAACAGCTAGAAGCTTCAGTTTCCAGTGGTAGGCTTTCTCAAAACACATCTCGTTACGGGAAAGAAAATGCCATTTGTACAATTGTCGCTCATCAGTCGCATGTTTTGTAATGGTTTTCTTTTTGGTTGACTGATAGAAATAAAAGTTATTCCGTATGGAAATCTAAGAAATCTCCTAGGCCAGCTGACGAGGCTGGGGTATGTTCTGATAGAGAAGCCTCACTGGATTTCGACTTTATTGGTGTGTATTTGCGGGTGTATACTGACGGGAGTAAGGGGAGTCTCTGGTGTTGCAGCCAATGTCGGTATGCTATAAATAGAAACTGTCCGGAATAACCGGTTTTTAAGGCACATTCCCCATCCCCCCGGCTACGATAATTAGTATTTTTAGTGAGCGTCCCATACAACATATAGAAGAGAAAACTTTAATGGGCAGTTTCACTGGTAATTTTCCATAATATGTAGGAGGTCTTGAGGATAAAATGTACTACATATTATGGGGGAATGTGGGTTTTAACAGGGGCTAGTAAATTCGTTAGCTATCGTGAGTAGCCGTCCGCCCTTAGTTGCCAGCGCTGAGTAAATAGCCATTTGTCAGGGGCGATGTGCACGCAACACAAAGAGGGAAGAGTAGAAATGTGCTGCTACTATATTATCTACTAGAAAACGAGGCATCCAGCGATAACGCCAATTGGTAGCCCAGTGGAAGTGAACTGGAGTAAAACCGATTTCCTCAAGCAGTTCCTTCCATACTTTTGGTGATTGATGCTTTTCCCATTCTATATTGGGCTGGAACGGGTGCTTATGCATTAAACCAAGCTTTATCATTGGCGTAAATGCATGCCATCGAGATGAGTCGGAGATAACCAGGGTTCCACCTGATTTGAGCCAATTAAATAGGGATTGTAGCAAATGTTGATACAAGCACCTACTTTCTTTGTTGCAATGCAATGTTTGAACATGGGTTTCGTTCAGGTGATTTATAGATGCAAGAAGATAGATTGTGTCAAAAGATTGATCTGGTGAAACAAACTCTTGTAATGAGAGCTGATAAAACTCAACAATTTGTATGTATAGTCTATCAAGACTTCGCCGAAAAGTAGAGACAGCACTGTCTGTTGCGCCCTTGAGCTCAGGCTCTAAAGCTACGGGCCGCGCTGCACCGAGAACTGAAACACAACAGGTATATAATCCGTTGCCTGCTCCCACCTCCAGCATATGCTTGCCGGTGAAATCCAGCGTACCGAAGTAGTCAGCAGTGCGCACGCGTAGCCACCGAGCGTTGGTGCCATAAACGCGAGCTACAGGCTCAAGTAATCGGTCAGCTTCCCGAACATTGATAAGATTATGATCTGTATGCATTTGCTATTTATATCTATTAAGACCTGAAAGCTTTTTCATAGAGGGTCTCAAGATAATTTGCATAAATGGATATTTTATGCTCTTCTATTATCTTGCTTCGAGCTAATTGCCCCATTCTTATGGCAAGGTCAGGATTGTCAAGCAGATATAACAATCGATCTACAAAAGAATCAATCTTTAAAGGCACTCTGTAACCAACGTCATTAGATACCAATCTCCATGTCTCACCGACATCAGACGAAACGATTGCACAACCACAGGCCATTGCTTCCATGAGAGCCTGACTGTGATAGTTGTCATATTGTTGCAGGGATACATAAATCAGTGATCGTGAAAGCACTTCCTGTGGACAAGGGTCAAAGCGACGTATAATGATTTTTTGTAAACCTTTAATTCTTATTAGATGGTCAATCTTCTTAGCTAGTGGACCATTTCCTAACATATATACTTTGAAGTCATTTCTAACTTGTGCAACACGATCAATTGCTTTCACAAACATTTCCGGATTTTTTGTGTATTGATCAAGTCGGCCCACAAATGTAATGATTTTCTCCTTGGGGGCAACGAATGTTTTCGTATAATCAATGAAACTACAGGGGCTGACAAAGAGCTTTTCATTAGGCTCTTCGCTATTCCATTTTTTATTGTATTCAGTACGTATCCTCTCAGAAGCGCAATTGAAAAAAGCCCCACTTTTTAGCCCTTCTCGAACCAATCTCATTTTGAGAACGCTAAAGCTGGAATCTTGGGCTTCAATTACGGTAGGTCTGCCGCGTATTATTGTCCATAGCGGATTAAATGGCATGGCACAGTGAATTACATCGAAGGTTTCAAAGAAATCCATATGAGAAAACAACTCCTTTTTCCATAATGGTCCAAGCCCCCATTTCAATCCAGGTATTTGAAAGCCAAAAATAATCGGGGGTAGCACATTGAAGAAGGCGTAAGGGAGTCTGGCAAAAAGCTCTATGACATGTGGCAGATCTTTCATGAAGATTCCTTGTTTACAGAGCAGTTTGAGAA
>JAXHSZ010000412.1:0-3911 GCA_034190725.1 Thermodesulfobacteriota bacterium | reverse complement strand
GAAAATCCTCCTGGATCAGACACGGCTATATCGGCAAGGACTTTTCTGTCGATATTGACTCCGGCTCTCTTTAGCCCATAAATGAATTTGCTGTAAGACATTCCGTCGAGTCTTGCAGCAGCGTTGATCCTCGTAATCCACAATCTTCTGAAGTCCCTTTTTCTTGTTCTTCTGTCTCTGTAGGCATAATTGAGTGCCCTATCAACTGCTTCTGTGCTGGTTCTAAACAGTCTACTCCTGGCACCACGATACCCTTTTGCCAACTTCAGTATCTTCTTTCTTCGTTTCCTTCTTCTATTTCCTCTTCTTACTCTCGGCATCTTAAACCTCTCTTGCGCAGATCTGAGTCTGTCACCAATTCGACCATTTCATATGAAATAGCACTCCAGCATAGATTAAGACAATCAGGTTGGATAGAGACAATCCATCTCAAGTATAAGGTAAAAGCCTTTTTAAGCCTTTTACATCAACATTTTCAACATATCCTGCCTGCCGGAGGCCCCTTTTGCGTTTGGTGGACTTTTTCGTTAGAATATGATTCCCATAGGCTTTAGACCTTTTCAATTTTCCAGTTTTTGTTTTTTTGAATCGTTTGGCAACCCCCTTTTTGGTTTTCAGCTTTGGCATAATAAAACTCCTTCACAAATATCTGATCTCTATGGTTTTGGGGCTATTATCATAGTCATATTTCTTCCCTCAAATTTTGGTTTCTGCTCAATTATCCCTACATCTTCGATCTCTTTGACGACCTTTTCAAGCATCTGTGTACCCATCTCTTTATGTGCAATCTCTCTCCCCTTAAAGATAACACAGACCTTCGCTTTGTTGCCGTCTCCTAAAAACCTTCTGATGTTTCTCACTTTATATTGGAGATCATGTTCCTCAGTCTTGGGCCTTATCTTTACTTCCTTGACCTGGATAACCGTTTGACTCTTCTTGGCTTCATGAGCTTTCCTGCTCTGTTGATACTTATACTTACCAAAATCCATTATTTTGCAAACAGGTGGTTTTGAATGAGGAGCCACCTCAACCAGGTCTGAATCTTCTTCTTTGGCAATTCTTATGGCTTCCTTCAAGGGCATTATTCCAAGTTGTTTCCCTTCGGAATTGACGACCCTGACTTCCGGTGCTCTGATCTTCTCGTTTACTGACAGCTCTTTAATCTTACTATTCACCCCCTATCTCGTGTCCATCCATAAAAGGCTATTTTCCACAACCTCTGGCTCAGATGTAGGTTTACATTGCAATGTGTCCCTATATATCCAATGTATTCCTGCGGTTAAAATCTTCATCCTCCTTGAACTTACACAATATATCTCATTCCTGGATGGGCACTCTTTCACATTCCTCTTTGACCAAATGAATGAACTCACCTATTTTCATAGGTGAGAGGTTTTCACCACTTCGTTTGCGAGGAGACACAACCCTATCACGCTCTTCCCTATCTCCAATAATCAACATATACGGTATCTTCTGCAACTGAGCTTCCCTTATCTTAAGCCCCAGTTTTTCGTTTCTGAAGTCCTTTTCCCCGCGTATTAAATCCTTGGTCAAACGATCATACACCTCTTGCGCAAAGTCTATATTTCTGTCAGTGACTGTCAAGACGATGGCCTCTACGGGAGCCAACCATGTGGGAAATGCCCCTCCATAGTGTTCGATCAAGACCCCCATAAATCTTTCCATTGATCCCAAGATAACTCGATGCAACATGACGGGTCTCTTCTTTATTCCATCGCTATCAACGAATGACAAATCGAACCTTTCCGGTAATACAAAATCACATTGAATAGTAGCACATTGCCATTTTCTGTCAAGGGCATCTTTCAGTTTTACATCGATTTTAGGGCCATAAAAAGCGCCGTCACCCTCCATGATACCATATGGTATGGCACCGTCTTCCAGGACCTTTCTTAAACTCTTTGTTGCTTTATCCCAATCCTCATCGGTACCGATGGATTTCTCAGGTCTGGTACTTAATTCCATTTCATATTCAAATTCAAATATTTTCATTACATCTTCTACAAAATCAATGATCCCCCTTATCTCATGTTCAAGCTGATCAGGGGTGCACATAATATGGGCATCATCCTGGGTAAATTCTCTCACCCTCAGCAGACCATGTAATACACCTGATTTTTCATGACGGTGTACAGTACCTAATTCAAAGTACCTTAAGGGGAGATCTCTGTAACTCCTGATCTTCGACTTGTATATAAGCATATGAGCCAAGCAGTTCATAGGCTTTATCCCGTATTTCTGTTCGTCTATGTGAGTGAAATACATATTTTCACGGTAATTATCAAAATGTCCGGACTTCTCCCACATGTCGAGTTTCAAAAGATGGGGGCCTTTTACCATTTGGTAGCCCCGCTTAAAATGTTCCCTTTTTTCAAAATCTTCTAGGATGGTCCTGAGCATCGCACCCTTAGGATGATAAATAACAAGCCCAGCGCCGGCATCTTCGTGTATACTGAATAGATCTAAACTCCTGCCCAGCTTTCTATGGTCTCTCTTTTTCGTCTCCTCCAGTCTCTGCAAGTACTTTTCCAACTCCTCTTCGTTTGGAAAAGCAGTTCCATAAATACGCTGAAGCATTTTGTTTTTTTCATCACCACGCCAGTATGCACCGGCGATGTGAGTCAATTTGAATGCGTTTATCTTCCCTGTTGAAGACAAGTGGGGACCTCGACACAAATCAGCGAATCCACCTTGAACATATATTGAAACCGTTTCATCGGGGATCTCTTGGATCAGTTCTATCTTATAGGACTCGCCCTGGTCATTAAAGAGAGAGATTGCCTCATCTTTGAGCATCTCTTTTCTTATAATGGGCAAATCTCGTTTTATGATCTCCTTCATCTTTGACTCAATCCTGGAGAGATCATTCGGGGAGAAATTCTCTTCAGCGTCAAAATCATAGTAGAAGCCTGTGTCTGTGGCAGGACCTATAGCTACTTTGACTCCTTTGTAGAGTTCTTTCACTGCCTGGGCCATCACATGGGATACACTGTGCCTTATAATCTCCAGTCCCTCTTGTGAATCAGGGATTATGAACTCAATCTTTGTGTCTTTATTCAGTGGATAGTTCATATCTACAAGTCTTTCATTGACCTTTCCTGCAATAAAGCTTTCTCCAGAGCTGTTTTCTGCATCTTTTGCAACATCATAAATTGCTGTGCCTTTCGGAAAACTCCTCAAGGAACCATCAGTAAATTCTACGATGATCTTCTCAGTGTTCGTCACTCTACAATCCTATCATTTGGGTCAAATAACCATAAGAAATCCCAGATGGAAAGGGTGTTTTGCAATACACTCCCACAGAGTGGATTCCCGTATCTCAAATCGTTGTCTTCCTTGACCTTGCAAAAAAAGTTTCATTTATGGATAGACACTCGGCGACTTATTCAAAGAAAGAAAAGGCATCACAAGTGATAAACCTATTATGATGCCCCATGAAAAGACCATTATTGATTACATTGAAACGACCATCACCGAGTAAGATGATAGGCACGGGCGGTTTCGAACCGCCGACTTCTACCGCGTCAAGGTAGCGCTCTCCCCCTGAGCTACGTGCCTGGATGAGAAGAACTCATAATTATCAATTGTATTTTCTATCAGTTATTTGTTTTTGTCAAGGATTTTATTGTATTATCTCTTTCACTGCAGGCTTTTACTGAGGACCTGTAAATGAAGAACGCAACCGCTCATATATCTTATTTTCGATGTTCCAGTGTGACAAAAATTTATCCTCTCAAAGACAGAGAGATCGAAGTTATTTTTCAGAAAAAAGAAATGCAAGGTATAAGGAGCAAACGAAATAAATAGGCAAGCGGCAATCACTGCAGCCCTGCTTAACATACAGGCCGAATTTTTTTGTCTGAAATAAGTCAAAATGAAAAGAATGAATT
>JAXHSZ010000411.1:0-2492 GCA_034190725.1 Thermodesulfobacteriota bacterium | reverse complement strand
CTTTAAGACGCCTGCAACAAATGGCTATGATGGGCCATATGTTGGTGCATATCCAGAAGAGTTAAATAAATGGGCTCCTTATTCAAATGCAAAACCATGTCCAACTACTTTGAGAAACTATGAGATGATACTCTGCGCGCAGGAAGGCAAAATACCCTTCATGATGCACACAGAGCAAGTGGCAGAAAGGTTCAAGAAGGAGATAACAGATCCAAAGGCGCTGAAGAAACAGTTAAAAGAGTATGAAAAAGAGGCATGGGAGGACTTCCTCGACATGACAATCGCAGGCGCTACAAACTGGGCTGCTCATAATGTTGACCCAATGGAAAAACCGATGGAGCTTCAGTTGTCGGATACCGTCTTCATAGGTTCACATGCTTGCTCTGTTGGTTCCTGGACATGTGGCGCTGAAGACCTCATGCCAAAGGAATATGTCGATTCATTCCCTGAGCAGTATAACTGTATGACCACTGTGAAAGGTCTGTTTACGGCAGGTTGCGGAGTAGGTGCATGTGCACATAAATTTTCAAGCGGCTCGCACGTACAGGGAAGGATAGCAGCAAAGTCGGCGATAAGATATGCCAATGACAGGAAAGACTATTCCCCAACTGTATCTGATGCTACTATAGGGAGCTTAAAGGAAACAATATTGAAACCACTCACCTTCTTCGAAGAAAAATGCGGATATACAACGAGTTCCGATGTGAATCCTGATTATATATCCCCGCATAATTTCCTGTTTAGACTGCAGAAGATTATGGGAGAGTACTGCGGTGGATGGGAGACCTTGTATGGAACAAATGACAAACTTCTCGAGATCGCTCTCTGGAAGTTGGGATTATGTGGCGAGGATATTGAAAAGCTTGCTGCTACGGACCTGCATGAGCTGATGAGGGCCTGGGAGAGCATCCACAGGTACTATGTCGGTGAGGCATGTGCGAGGACAAGGCTTGCCAGGAAAGAGTCAAGATGGCCTGGATACTACTATAAGTTCGATTATCTGAAACTCGATGAAAATGAGAAGCATTTTGTGAATGTGAAGTACGATGCGGAAAAGAAGGAATGGACTGTACTTGAAAGGCCGATGATTCCTATTCTTTAAGTGAGACGTACCAATGGGGGCGACCGTAAAGTCGCCCCTGCATTTTATTAAATAGTGTCTCTCCAGAAATGAGATATTTTTTGCAAGGTTAAGAAAGACGAAGATTTTAACCGCAGGAATATAGTGGGTATGTAAGGGCACATTGCAATGTACCCTTACATCTGAGTCTGACGCAGAGATTTCCGAAAATAGCCATTTGCGGATAGGCACTAGATAACAGCCTATGAATGAAGAGTATACTGAAAAACACAGAACACTCTATCTGGGAGATAGATTCAGATTTTCATGTCACAATGAAATTTCTTGTTTTAACACCTGTTGCGCTGATACAAATATCTTTCTCATGCCTTATGATATCTTGAGGATGAGAAGGGCAATTGGGTTGTCTTCGGGAGAATTCTTAAAGAGATATACCATTCCACTCGTAGGAGATGAAGGATTGCCTTTAGTTGTGCTTAAGATGTTGGAGGATGAGAATAAAACATGTCCTTTTGTAATATCTGAGGGATGTAAGATATATCAGGATAGGCCATGGTCATGCAGGATGTATCCCGTATTCCCCTCTTCACAAGGAGGGTTCTTAGTAAAAGAAGGGAAGACATGTCTTGGATGTAAAGAGGAAAAATCTTGGACAATAGAAGGGTGGAAGAAGGATCAAGGGGTCGATGTCTATGATCAAATGAACGAATATTATGAGAAGATCACCTTACATGATTACTTTCTCGAAGGGAATACGCTTGATCTGGAAAAGACGAAAATGATTTATATGTCCTGCTATGATCTGGATGAGTTTAAGAGATTTCTTTTTGAAACGAGATTCTTTGATATCTATGATGTTGAAGATGGGATTATTGAAAAGGTAAAAGAAGACGAGGAAGAATTCTTGAATTTTGGATATAGATGGGTACGATTCAATTTTTTCGGGGAGGATACCTTAAGACTCAAGGACAGTACTTTTGATAAGATCGTGCAGACTCAGAAGAAAGAATCCGACAACTTTGATGGGTAAGTCAGAAAGGATGAATCAATGATAATGGATATGGGCGCTGTAGAACCTGTCAAGCGCACACTGGAATCTAAATTTAATTTTGGATGTAATAAGGATATCAGTTGCTTTACCAGCTGTTGTAGTCGTACAAGTATTATCCTTACACCGTATGATATAATAAGGATGAAAAATAGGTTGGGAATCTCTTCAGGGGAATTTCTCGAAAAATACACCTATACATATGTAGATGAAGTGAACTCGCATCCTTTCGCAGTACTTAAGGTTGAGGACGATGATAAAGGGGGATGTCCCTTTATTTCATCCGAAGGCTGCGGTATTTATGAGGACCGGCCCTCAAATTGTCGCTATTATCCTATCGGTCAGGGTCTTATTATAGTTGAG
>JAXHSZ010000410.1:0-6214 GCA_034190725.1 Thermodesulfobacteriota bacterium | reverse complement strand
GCCCTCAAACATTTTGAATTTTTTAACGTCGAGTACCCTGAATACGTGCTTCCAAAAATTCACAATGTCGCTCATAAAAGCCCCCCTGTGAGCTAATGCATAAGAGTGTTTCCCGAAGTTATTGAGAAGTTACAACAAACTTGTGCAGCAGCCCGCCATAGAGGTCTGTTATGCACTTATTGGGTTGTATCAACTGTCATGGATGGAACAAATGCAAAGGACATGCCAACGTATTTGGTCGTAAACCCTATAAAGCGACGCTTGTCTGATATTCAAAAGAGTGCATGAAAAAATTCCTTTAATGGATTATACATGGACTTTTTGAGAAGCTGCCTTCTCGGGACCCACCTGATTGTCAGTTCTTTACTGTGGAGTTATTGCACTTTTTTTGATATACTTATCAAAATGACTGATATTTTACTCATACTGAGAATCACATAACCATCATAACCATCAGAGCAGGTGCTTTTGTAAGGCACAATATATTCTTGGACTTTTTGAAAAGCTAAACTGTCACCACATATTATTTCATGGAAAGCGATGAATAGAAAAGGCCGCAAAGCCAGATTCAAGGGGATAGACATCTATCCGGTTACCTGCCAGGATCTTTCAAAGGGGCGTACGAATGTGGAGGTGCTCGATGCGGTTTTGGCTGGAGGGGCTCAAATTATTCAGTTAAGAGAAAAGCATTGGGACAAGAAAAAATTTTACGAGTTGGGCCTGGAATTTAGGACAAGAACCCTCAATTGTCATGCCTTGCTGATCATTAATGATCATGTGGACATAGCCTTAGCAGTAAAAGCAGACGGAGTGCATCTTGGTCAGGATGATCTGCCTATCAAAGCTGCGCGGGAAATTGCCCCTGAGCTCCTCATTGGTGGGTCAAGCCACAGTCTCCAAGAAGCAATACAGGCAGAAACAGATGGTGCGGACTATGTGAATATTGGCCCAATTTTTCCAACAAAGACGAAAGAGAGTGTGTCCCGTTTTCTCGGACCTGAAGCAATCCGTGAAGTGGGGCCAAGGCTAAATATACCTTTCACGACCATGGGTGGAATCAATGGAAGCAACATTCACGAAGTATTACAAGCTGGTGCTCGAAGAGTAGCAATGGTAACAGGGATCATTCAAGCCCCTGATATCACATCTCGAGTTCGAGAATTGCGGGAAATCATCTCATCCTATTCTTGATTCATTTATATACATTTTGGAGGCATTCGACACATCCTGCTGAAATCTCGTGCTTTAAAAAACATTCCTGACCTCTGATCTCTGTGAACTGCTATTGATCGTATCTATCGATATAATAAAGTGTAGCTCCCACCGGTGCAAAAGAAAGAAAAAGGATGTTTGCACCCGGCACAAGAAAGAGAAGCCCGAATCCCATGTGAAAGGGGAGAGAATTCATAAGAAGTGTGAAACGTTCCTTAAATGGAGTGAGTCGTCTTGCGGGAATCAGGTCTGTATTATCCCACGCAAGAAAAATCATGGCCACCACTGATGAGACTATTGACAGAACAGGGCCCAATGGAGTCAGCCAACCGAGGATCAAAAGGAAGAAAGTGAGGAGAAGTGGCAAAATAGTTCTCGGCACTTCCTGTTTTATCAGATAAGAAAATTGTTTTAATACAGGCACTTTATCCGGTGAATTCTCTTGACCCGTGATCATGCGCTCAGTGATCCGGGACATGTAATCCATGATAATGACTGCAAAAAGAATTTGAGAAACCAAATAGGACAGAACCGCTGCAAGAGCCACAAGAAATAGAGAAATGAACCAGGAAAGCAAATACCACAGCCAAATAATCCAATAACTTTCAGGTTTGACCCAGACGAGTGTCAGAATTTCGTTACGGTACAAAAGGAGAAGACTGGAAAGAATAATAGTGATAAGAATAACGACGGCAAAACGAAGAAGTCCGAGGATCAGTAATCGAGGTGTTTTTATACCTAACCACAGTCCATTCAAATTGTAGGTCAATCCATTAAAGAATCCCATATTCTGTTTACAATCCTTTCTTGAGTATTCCTCTCGTCAACCGGATCCATCCGGTTTGATCCGCGAAATCAGATTATATCACGGAGAGTCTTATTATCAATGAAATAATCTCGATCTGAAACAGCTGCCGTAGGCAAAAAAAACCATTGCTTGAGTGGATTGATGCTTTTCTGATACGATCTATTATCATTCCTGCTGTATAATACTCAATGACTCCTTCCGAGATACATGTTAGAAAGTTTTTGGAGATTTGAGTGTTCGTGATGATACATACTCACCACAGAAAAGCATTAACGACAACGATAAGACCTGTGAACAATAACATTTTAATATGGATATTCGCTGTTTGCCATGATATACTTCCATGAAAAGGGTATATTGAAAGGACTGTGTATCACGTACAACTGCAATTGTGAGGTGTGTTATGCGTAGACCGACTGTGTTGGTATGTTTGCTTATCCTGGTTTTTACGCTTCCAGCGTTTGCTCAAGGAAAGTATGAAACGGATATTATCAAGACGTCAGCAGGAGATTTGGAAATAACCTTTATAGGTCACGGTACTCTGATGTTTCATGTTGATGGAAAAGTAATTCATATTGATCCTTTTGGAATGTTGGCAGACTATTCCAAGTTACCGGGAGCAGACATCATCCTGGTAACACACGACCACTTTGATCACTTTGACATGAAGGCATTAAAGATTTTGAGTACTGAAAAGACTACTGTGGTTTTAACCAAAACCTGTGCAAGCCGATTCAAGGGCGGAGTTATAATGAATAATGGAGACATGAAAACCATTCAGGGCATTACAATAGAAGCTGTGCCCGCTTACAATATCGTCCACATGCGCAGCCCGGGCCGACCTTTCCATCCTAAAGGCATCGGCAACGGCTATGTTATCACCATCGGTGACAAGAGATTATATGTGGCAGGTGATACGGAAAATACTCCTGAAATGAAAGGATTAAAAAATATTGATATCGCTTTTTTACCAATGAACCTGCCCTATACTATGACTCCGGGGATGGTGGCGGATGCAGCAAAGGCTTTTACGCCGAAAGTTCTTTATCCATATCACTATGGAGAAACAAACACATCGAAAATTGTAAATCTGCTGAAAGAAGTGAAAGGGGTGGAAGTATGCATTCGGAAGATGAAGTGATTTTTTTAAAGTCAATAAAAATATACGTCTGTATTTCGGCCGGTACCATGGATATTCTCATGAATAATTTCCCCTGAGAAAGGTCCCCATTGAATGAAAGGAAAAGGAGAGCAATATGAAAGTTGTGGCTTTTAACGGCAGTGCTCGTAAAGACGGAAATACCGCTATTCTCATCAATCATGTTTTAAGTGAACTGAAAAAAGAAGAGATTGAAACGGAACTGGTACAGCTTGCTGGAAAGAAGATCAGGGGCTGTATAGCATGTTTCAAATGTGCAACCAACAAAGATCAGCGCTGTTCAGTGAAAGAGGACATAGTGAACGAATGCATTGAAAAGATGCTACAGGCAGATGGAATTATCCTTGGATCACCAACGTATTTTGCCGATATCTCTGGAGAGATGAAGGCCCTGATTGATCGATCAGGCATGGTAGCAAAAGTCAATGAAGACATGTTCAGACGTAAGGCAGGTGCCGCTGTTGTTGCAGTGCGGAGGGCAGGGAGCATTCATGCGTTCGATTCCATCAACCACTTTTTCTTTATCAGCCAGATGGTTGTCCCAGGATCAAGCTATTGGAATGTGGGCATTGGCCTTGACAAAGGGGAAGTGGAAAAAGATGAAGAAGGACTTCAAACGATGAAGATTCTCGGTGAAAATATGGCATGGCTGCTCAAGAAAACACATGGGTAGTTAGTGTTCTTCCAGAAATGAGGATTTTTGTTCAAGATCAAGGCATGCGAAAAAAAATAACCGCAGGCATATGTTTGATATTCCGAGGATTATTTTTTTGAGCATAACGCAGATATTGGGTAAAAAGACCATTTATGGATGAACACTATTTAAGCCATCTAGAAGGACATCTTCTCCGGTGACCTCCTTTCTGGAACATATTCATGAGGAATCTTTTCTTCATTCCATGACTGTGATACATAGAGACTGCAATAACAACTGCCAAACTCTTTCACATCCGGCTCCCTGTATACACACGGGCAGATGATATCTTTGTCTTTTTCCCTGTCCCCGGATGCAAGCCTGCACGGGCATGACATATACCCATACCGTTCTTTATTTATAAGAAGGGCCTCCAGAAGCTCAAAAACCCTCTCTTTTTCTCTATTGAAGAAGAAGCCTTTTGGTTCCTGAACTTTTTTCAGGAGTTCATACAACTTTTCCACCTCATTCATAATTGCAAAGCCTCCCTGATCTCTTTTTCTCTGAACCCTACGATGACCTTGTCTCCGATTGAAATCGTCGGGAAAGAACAACGTGGGTTCAGCTTCTTCACATCTTCAAGAATGGCTTGCTTTTCATCTCCATCAAGCAAGTCCACATCTGTAAAATCATACTTTACATGACAGTCGTTCAAAAGCTTTTTTGTGGCTTTACAGTGACTGCATGTGCTCAAAGAGTACATCTTTACTGGGGCGTTCATTTTTCTCTCCTTTACTTACAATTGGAGTACAAAGAGTCAGTGTCCATCTAGAAATGAGATACTTTCTGCACGGTCAAAGAAGATGAAGATTTTTAACCGTGAAAATCTCAGCTCTTTTCCAGTACCCTGATACCTGAACCTGTGACCTGTTATAATAATTCAACACATGATTCTCTGAAGTTTTGATCGTAAAAAAGACATGTCACAGACTTTCATTCATGAGTTGTCCTAATGTTGCCAGATGAGACTTCTCTTCTTCGGCAATTTCAAAGAGAACCTTCTTTGTTTCCGGGTCACTGCTTCTTTCGGAATATCGTAAATACAGATCTAGGGATTGTGTTTCCATGGACATGGCAAGTTCCAATACATTGGGAATCGTCTTCATCATATCTTTGTTTTGGTTGACGAATTCCTCAACTGAACCTCCGCCTTCCATGACCTTCTTCACAACTTTTTCTTCAAAAGCCGTCATGTCTGATATGGAGGAGTTGAGGTGTCCATAAAGTTGAAAGAGTTTGTTTTTGTGAATCTCCTCAATACCTGCCAACTTTGTGAATATTTCCGCTACTTTTTTGTCTGATGTATGGTGTGTCATAACCTGGTAAAAGTCTCTCAGACCAGCTTCCATTCCATATGCAAACACAATGATTTCCTCTGGTGTCTCATCTCCCCTCAAAAGAGTCATGCCCATCTCAATGGGACCTGCTGCTTTTAGCCCTTGCCATTCTTTGATTCCGCCCTTTAAATTGTAGACTTCACTGAAACCCTGCCCGGATAATAACTGTGCAGCAGCACGGCTGCGACCGCCCACTGCTCAGTATACGATAGTAGGTTTTTCAAGAGATAATTCCTTTATGCGATTGGGAAGTTCCGGCAGGGGAATGAGTGTTGCGCCTGGGATCCTGGATTTTTCATATTCTCCCGGTTGACGGACATCAAGAAGAGTATAGGTTCCTTCCTTATGTTGAGCCATGAATGCCTTTGCCTCTTCAGTATCCATGGATTGAACAGGTGTTAAAAACTGCTTCCACTGCATATGATACCTCCTTCATGATGATATCCAATCTTTAAGAGAGAATGAAATAAATGTATGCCAAGATGTCATTTATAACCTACCGTACAGGCTTTGTAAACGGCATTGTAATTAATTGGTGAAAATTAAGTTTTTCCGATTTAGGATAAGCGCCTACACCAATACGAATTTTTTCCTGATTCACATTTTTTAGGAGAGTGCCAAGCGATCGATCCCACAGAGAGAAGATGGTCCCGTAATTGGTATCGCGTTCTTTTATGACCACGGAATGGTGAATACGATGCATGGAGGGAGGGACAAAAAAGATCCAAAAAATCTTTTCAAACCACCCTGGAACTTTAAGGCTGCTGTGATGAAACTGTGCACAAAGGACAAGAGCGCTTTCAAATATGATCACCCCCAAAATGCTTGCTCCCAGGAAGAAGATAAGGGAAATCTTTATCACAGCGGAGATGACCAGTTCGCCGATATGGAAACGCGTGGCTGTTGAAACATCCATATTGAGATCACTATGGTGAACTCTGTGAAAACGCCAAAGAAAGGGCATTTCATGGTTTAAAAGATGCCACACATAGAGCATAAAATCC
>JAXHSZ010000041.1:0-3370 GCA_034190725.1 Thermodesulfobacteriota bacterium | reverse complement strand
CAGATACCATTTACAACTTCTGAACATCTATCAAACGAAATAATCATTGGTCAGGTCATAACAGAGGATGGGCTGCTGGTGATTCTCGATGCAAAGAAGATGGTAGATAAATCCTATGCATCAAGAGAAGTGGGAGATGAATTCTCATAGCGAAGCAGGATTGCAGCAACGAATTTACATTGTGTTCTCCATGGGAATCGCAGGGACAATGGGAACAGTAGTATATGTATTCCCTTTTCTCGGATGGATTCCTTTGAAAGAAACTCTGACGATGTTTACTGCCTGGCCTGTAATCCTATGGTCATTAGGGACAATAACCCTTTTCTCCTTTCTCTTACATAGAAATACAGGAAGAATAACGCTCTACCAGCGAGGGAGCGGGGATGTGGTATCCGCTCAAAAAGCCATAGGATTTCTGCCGAATTTTTTTTTACTGAGCCCGTCTGTTTTTACTGCAGGAGCAGGGATACTGGCTTGTCAAGACAGGGAACCAACAGAGTTTTTTCTTTCTCTCTCCGTGTTCATGCTTGGTTCTGCTTTCTTGGGTATCATATGCTTTTTGCTGGGAACATCGGTTGTGCAGAACCTCACCAGGAACATACCGTTATCGGACAGATACAGGCCCTTGGGAATAACCACAAAACTGACTTTGTGTGTGTCAATACTATTCACAATATATGTTTTAGGATCTATGGTCTTAACTCTCATGATTGTATACCGGGGAGGAGGATTTAAAGACATTCTCTTTCGGTTGGGGATAATTGCCGGATCATATCTGGTAATAAGCACATATCTCGTATACTTGCTCCAATCATTGTTCGTAATCCCGGTAAAGAGACTTGCCGAAAAGATGAAGGAAATATCAGAAGGGGAAGGGGACCTGACAAGACGACTTAAGATCAGCTCAAGAGACGAAATAGGAGAATTGGTCTATTGGTTCAATACGTTTGTAAATAATATAGCAGAGATGATATCCGGTATCAGGACCAGCATGGAGACATTGGGGAACTCTTCATCAGAGATTGAACAATCATCCATCGCCCAATCAAAAGCCCTGTCAGGACAGGAGGAATCCGTACATGAAATGAGCACCAACATGCAGGAAATAGCAGTATACTCGGACAAAATGGCTGAAAATATTGCTATGGTGGCTGAAGCATCCCAAAAGACTATGGAAACCATCACCGAAGCCAAAGAGGTGGTGAAGGATTCTGCAGAAAAGATGGAAGAGATTCATGCAAGTTCCCAACGAACCGCCAAAAAAATATTAAAACTCGGCAGCAATTCCGAAGCCATAGGGGATATTATCGACATCATTAAGGATGTAACAAGACAGACGCACTTTTTGGCTTTAAACGCATCCATTGAGGCCATAAAGGCTGGAGAAGCCGGCAAAGGATTCTCCCTTGTGGCTGATGAGATCAGAATACTTGCAGAGAATGTGGATGAATCCACAAAAGAGATCAAAGAGATTGTTCTGGATATTCAGGGTGCCACCAAGAGTGCGGTAATCGCCATTGAAGATGAAACAAAAAAGATAGAATTGGGTTCCGGTCTGGTACAAAGGGCCAGAGAGATGTTTCAAGAGATCGACAAGGTCACTCAGGAGTCAACCTTTGCATCTCAACAGATCAGCGAATCCATTCACCAAAATAATGCGAGCACTCAAGATGCTTTAAAAACCATTAGGGATATTTCTCAGAAAATCAGCACAAATGTAAATGAACACAAAAGGATAACAGATTCATTGACACAACTTGCCCAAATATCATCCGCACTCGATACGGCCATGGATCAATTCAAACTGTGGGAAGAGGGGTAAAGAGAATATTATGAATCCAAGAGTTCAGTTTCATAAAATATTGGCATAGATATTGCTAAACCATTAAAATTGATGAATGTTTCTATATCCGATCTTAATACTTCAAAAGGAGACCCATCCTAAGAGTCAGAATCCGGCGACCCAAAAACCCATCCTGAATTTTCATATTAGTTGACAAACCTTTCTGAAAGATCCCCGGTTTTCTGTTTCATAAATCATAGTGAGAAACATGGAAGTCCAAAATTCAACTTAATTGCGATGAGTTTGTCAATTTTCTGACATCATCATTTCCAGGTGTGCACTTTTTAGGTTTCAGATGCCGGCTGTCATAGACAAAAAGCATGGGAACAGAACACTGAAACCCGACACCTGAAACCTTGAGTGGTATAAACAAAGTATAGAATATTGTGAGCATGCATGAAAAGGATGCACATATTCTCCGCCCATATCAATAATGGAGGCACTGCATGAGTTCCATCTCAGAACCTTCCCCTGCCTACTCCAACCCTGAGAGTCAAAATTCCGACAGCATGACCAGGGATATTGTAATAGTCCATGTGGAAGGAAGACGGTTCGGCATTGATATCTATGAGATCGAAGAAATCATTCCTATGGTCGAACCAAAACCAATTGTCAATGCGCCGTACTATATCGAGGGTGTAATCAATTTAAGAGGATCAATGTTACCGATAGTTAAATTACGAAGAATCCTCAACTTCCCTCCAAAGCCCATTGGTCCGGATATGTTTGTGATTATCAGTCGGGTCGTTGAAAACAGGATAGGGCTGATTGTAGAAGGAATAGAAAGAACAATGAAACTCAGTCTTCAAGATAAATCGTCTCAGGATCGTTCTATGGATTCTCACTACTTAGACGGCATAACGGATCTGGATGGAGAACTTATGGAAGTTCTTGAACTGAGCGAGATCCTGAGCAGGGTGGAAAAAACGTACCTGCAGCATGATTTCAGTGATATTGATAATCAGTCAACCTATGACACCACTGAGGATTCTCAAGGCAGTGCCATGGCCCCTTCCATGGATGAAAGGTCCGCAAGGATTTTGCGTGAGAGAGCCAAAAGTCTGGCAAAATCTGCAATTCATAAAAGAGAAGAGAAAGAGAGATGGATGTCGTTTTCTTTAAATGGAAAAGGCTATGCAGTGAGCGCTGCATATGTGGATGAAGTGATTGGAAATTTCAAAATCACCGGTCTCCCATCTCTTCCTCTTCATTGCACGGGTATTATAAGTCTGCGAGGAGACATTGTGCCAATATTGGATATGAAAGGAATGCTCCAATTAGAAGTCATATCGGAAGAGGATATGGTTGATGGAGAAGCAGTCATGATACTGAGAGAAGATGACAGAAGATCCGGGTTCCTTGTGGATGAAGTGAAAAGGAATATAGACCTGGAAACGAAGACAATACAGATACCATTTACAACTTCTGAACATCTATCAAACGAAATAATCATTGGTCAGGTCATAACAGAGGATGGGCTGCTGGTGATTCTCGATGCAAAGAAGATGGTAGATAAATCCTATGCAT
>JAXHSZ010000409.1:0-4451 GCA_034190725.1 Thermodesulfobacteriota bacterium | reverse complement strand
TGGCGACGAAAAAAGCGTGCCCAGGAAATACCTTCATTGCCAGATATCCGACATAAAATAGCCAAATGTTTGATAAGAATGTTGATTTAGTATATTTTATTTAAATGTCGGAGTAGTATTAATAGTAAACAGTGAGCGGTTGATAGAGAAGAAAACAGGTTTTAAAATTTCAGCAATAAAACCGTCAACCGGAAACTGTTAACTGCGAACAGTTACGAAAGAACTACTATTGAATATGTAATAGAAAGGGAGCCTCCACTATGACCACGACCAATTCCACCCCTCCACCCAATTTTATTCGTAATATTATAGCGGAGGATTTGAAAATAAATAAAAACCAGGGTCGGGTCGTCACAAGATTTCCCCCTGAGCCCAATGGATATCTCCATATCGGACATGCCAAGTCTATCTGTCTCAATTTCGGCATTGCTGCTGAGAACAAAGGTGGAGTGTGTCATCTTCGGTTTGATGATACGAATCCCAGCAAGGAGGAAGTTGAATATATTGAATCGATAAAATCCGATGTTGCATGGCTTGGATTCGACTGGGGAGAACATCTCTACTATGCATCCGACTACTTCGAGCGTCTGTGTGAGTATGCAGTGCAATTAATCAAGGATGGTAAAGCATATGTTTGCAGCTTGACTGCAGAGGAGATCAGAGAGTATAGAGGCACTCTCACGGAGCCGGGCAAGGAGAGCCCATACCGTACCCGTTCAATTGAAGAAAACCTAGACTTATTTGAGCGTATGAAAAGAGGTGAATTTGAGGATGGTTCCCATGTGCTTCGGGCAAAGATCGACATGGCGTCTCCGAATCTGAATATGCGGGACCCGGTTATTTACCGTATCCTGAAAGTGCCCCATCACAGAACAGGTGAGAAATGGTGCATCTATCCCATGTATGATTTTGCACACTGCCTTTCGGACTCCATTGAAAGCATTACCCATTCCATATGCACCTTGGAGTTCGAGGATCATCGTCCGTTATATGATTGGATACTCGACGAATTGAATGTGGATTGTCACCCACAACAGATTGAGTTTGCCCGTCTCAACCTGAGCTATACGGTTATGAGTAAACGAAAGCTATTGCAATTGGTAGAAGAAGGGCATGTCAGTGGATGGGATGATCCAAGGATGCCCACCCTTGTGGGGATGCGGAGGCGTGGATATACACCTGAATCAATCCGAAATTTCTGTGAGCGCATAGGAGTTGCAAAAAGGGACAGTGTTGTCGATGTACAGCTTCTGGAACACTGCCTCAGAGAGGATCTGAACAAGAATGCTCCCAGAGTTATGGCGGTTCTGCGTCCCCTCAGGGTAGTCATAGACAACTATCCTGAAGATTGTGTCGAGATGCTCGATGCAGTAAACAATCCTGAGGATCCGGACATGGGGACACGAAAAGTTCCATTTTCCAGGGTACTGTATATTGAACAGGACGATTTTCTTGAAGCTCCACCGAAAAAATTCTTTCGTCTGGCGCCGGGTCGTGAAGTGCGGCTCAGGTATGGGTACTACATCAAATGCGAGAGCATTGTGAAAGACGAAAAAACAGGAGAAGTTGTGGAACTCCATTGTACATACGATCCTGAAACCCGTGGTGGATGGGCCCCGGACGGACGAAAAGTAAAGGCGACTTTGCATTGGGTTTCTGCCGACCACTGCATCGAGGCTGAAGTACGGTTGTACGACCATCTCTTCACAAAACCAAATCCTCTCGCCGAACAGGATGATGAGGATTTCAAAGCTCATTTGAATCCCAATTCTCTCGAAACATTAAAGGCCTGTCGTGTTGAACCGAGTCTTGCATGTGCAGAACCGGGAAGTTTGTATCAGTTTGAGAGACTGGGTTATTTTTGTGTTGATTCCATTGATTCCTCAGACAATGCCCTGGTGTTCAATAGGACAGTAACGTTACGGGACACCTGGGAAAAGATCAAAAAAGCGGGAGGGAAGTAATTCGAAGAACCCATATGGACATACTCAGAAGAATAGCTGAAGAAAGAATCAGGACGGCAATCGAACGAGGAGAATTCGATAATCTTCAGAACAAGGGAAAACCCCTTGATCTCAGAGAAGATACATCCATTCCTGAGGAGATAAGGATTGCATATAAAGTATTGAAAAATGCAGGGTATGTGCCCCCTGAGATAGAGCTGAAAAAGGAGATTGTCTCACTGAAAGAGCTTATTGATACCATAGACAATGATGAAGAAAGGTTGAAAAAAATTCATCAACTGAACGCCAAACTTCTCAGGTTGAATACAATGCTGAAGCGGCCGATATACCTCGAAGACTCTCTAGAGAGGCAGGAATGACTCTGAGGATTTGCGCAAAGTCACTCAACTGGACCTGATTTTTGATTATAAAGTTGTGTGTATGATTTTCTCAATCCTGTCTGGGTGAAGAAAGAATTCAAAGCGACATTGAGAGAAAAACGGTGCTTTACAACATTGAAGGTCCTGGAAAGAATGCGGGCCATGCCGTAACCTTCTTGCATGACCTTTTGATTGGCCTCGAACATCTCTTCGGCAGACATCCTGGGATGTTGAAATACGACTGAGTTATCACCATAGTGGTCCCAGGACAGATCTTCAAATATTCTTCCTCCATCGAGATACTCTTTATAGATCTGACTCCCCGGCATAGGTGTCAATGTGAATATAAAGGGGATGATATTGAATTTGTCACAGAATTCCAAGGTGCGCTTGTAGGTCTCCACTGTATCCTCATCCCAACCGATGATGAAGAATCCCATTATTTCAATCCCCAGGCTTTGAATGATCTTTATATTCTCTCCCATATTTTTCATATCAAAAGTATCTGGAGAGGTGTAGTGGAGCTTCCGCCACGCCCCGGATTGTTTTTGACCTGTGGATGATATGGATTCGAGACCTGCTGCGATTGTACACAGGCCGCTCTCAGCAGCCAACTCCACTATCTTTCTCCCATCCTTGTAGTTGACTACTGAAAGGCCTCCGGCTCCGCTCCAAAATCGTTTTGGACGCAGATGGGTAAGTTCCCTGTACAAATCGAGATAGTACTTGTTCTCCTGTGGTCGGTCTACCATCTGGGGATGGCCGAAGACACTGTCGTCCACATTGAAGTAGCGCTTTCTTAAGGTTTCCACCTCAGAAACCACTTCATCAACAGGTCTGTGTCGGATCTGTGCTCCGAATATGTCTGTTACCGGACAGAACCTGCAGTGATTTGGACAGCCTCGTGTTGTGAATATGGAGTCCAGCAAATATCGTTTTTGTGGGAGAAGATCTCGTCGCATTAAGGGCAGATTTGCCAGATTTGGTCTCTGTTTGACATGGTGGACATTGCCGGAAAGGGAATCCAAAGGATATGGCCCGCAGACATAAAAGTCTTTGATTTGGCCCTTTTCAACGTCCTTCAGAATAACGGGCCATAATTCTTCAGCCTCACCGATGGCCACCGCTGTGGCGTGTTCTTTTGCTTCCTGAGGAAAAGCAAAGATGTGGGGTCCTCCCAGGATGACCTTCTTCCCCCTGGCTGTGAAATGATCTGCTATTTCATAGGATACAACTGCCAACGGCGTACGAACAGTAATGGCCACCAAGTCCACGTCTGAATCGTAGTCAACCCTGTCTCCAAAGAACATATCAACCAACGTAACATCGTGTTCATCGGGTGTCAGAGCAGCCAATAGGGTAGGTGCCAGAGGCATCACAGGCACGGTTGCCTTGGCCGTCTCAACGTCTCTGCCTGGGAAAATGATGATGATTTTCATATGTCTCGTTCCTGAGGTGCTGTTTGGAGAGATTCAGTTCATTTGAAGTTTGCTGATAGCTTTCATTACATGGGACTAAAATGATATGACGCAATAGCATTGGGGGAATGAGGACAAAATACAGTATTACCAATTAAGAATAAATCCACTGTCTTATACGAGGCACGACTGTACTGTCCCAGTCTTCTGAAATCCGCAATTTTATAAATTCTTTGAAGAGAATATCTATCAACTGAATGATTTCATTGTAAAGGTATGTCTTCTCAATTACTGCTCCATCAAGATCTTTCCTTGAACCGATCGATCCTGTGTCCGGTGTTCTGAGACCTGAAATGCTCAAGCTCTCACCCTTGATTGTGAAATACCACTCCTGATCATCCAGCTTGTAAAAAAGGTTTATCTCAGTAACAAATGCTCCTTTTCTCAAAGCAAGAATACCTTCTTCAAGCCCGGCATCATCTCCCTTTATGGTAATACTCTCAACAACGTTTCTTTGATTGTTTTCAAGAACGATGCGATTCCCCACTGCGAGGGATGCAAGTCCTTCTTCTGATTTTGGTATCTTTCCGTGATCATTCTCCGCAACAAACCACAACCATGTAAGGAATTCATGACCCAGGAATTTATAACGATTGTATGAGACAGAGATATCCAGCATATATTACCCCGTAAACTGAGTTGGAGAAAGT
>JAXHSZ010000408.1:0-3133 GCA_034190725.1 Thermodesulfobacteriota bacterium | reverse complement strand
GTGGCACAAGATTTATCCACGCTCAACATAGTCTGTAAATCGCTTTTTGACAATCAACCGGAAGTGCCGTCGGAGATAAAACAAAAGGTTTTGGGATTTTCAAAAAAAATTGAAAAGAGCATCATGGATGTCCGGGATCTCGCGTATAATATACGCCCAGCTACTCTGGAGGATATTGGGCTTGTTCAAACGATTTGTCAATTTTGTGAAGATTTTTCCGAGAAGAACCACTTACACATAGACTTTCATTCTGCAGGTATGAAAAATTTGAAATTGGATTATGATACTGAAATCAACCTATATCGCCTTGTACAAGAGGCTCTTAACAATATCAAGAGTCACGCTGATGCCGGTGAGGTCACCGTCAGGCTTGTTGCGTCTTTTCCAAATATTATCCTTCGTATCAAGGATAATGGCAAGGGCTTTGATGTTAATGATCGGTTGGTCACGGCCCTTCATGAAAAACGGATGGGAATTCGGAGCATGGAAGAGAGAGTAAGCTTGCTCGGAGGCAAGATGACGATTCAGTCTAGTCCGATGAACGGCACAAATGTCCTGATAAAAGTCCCTTATAAGGTAAAAATTGATGGTTAAAAAGAGAAGTATAATGATCGTTGATGACCACGCCCTTTTCAGAGAAGGCCTCAAATCCATCATAGGACGGGACTCCACATTTGAGGTTATTTGTGAGGCGGGAAATGGGCGTGAAGCACTGCGATTTGCCAAAAAGTATACTCCTGATCTTGTTGTGGTAGACATATCTCTGCCGGATCGAAGTGGTATTCAATTGACCCGTGAAATAAGAACTCTCCTGCCGGACACATTTATTATCATCGTCAGTATGCATTCGAAAATCGATTATATTGTGAAAGCTTTTCAGGCTGGAGCAACAGGCTATGTTGTCAAGGAGTCAGCTCCTGACACACTCCTTCAGGGACTTAAGGTTGTCTCAAATGGAGAATACTTCATGGACAGTTCTGTGTCTCACAAAACCATTGAAAAGCTTATGGAATTACCGGCAAGAGAAGCAAAGATTACAGATGCCGCTTATGACACTTTAACCCCCCGTGAGCAAGAAGTCATGCTTTTTCTGGCAGAAGGTCTTTCCGTCAAAGAGATTGCTGAAAAGCTTTTTATCAGCCCTAAAACCGTTGAAAACCACCGTGTCCATATAATGAACAAACTTGGTGTGCGCAGCAACATTGAATTCGTTCGATATGCAGCAAGACTTGGTTTGATCGACCTGGACCTGTAGAAACAAAAGCATCGCCAATAAAGTTGCCTACCAATTTTCACCCAAATCCCTCGTGATATATTCCCGTTTAATAGGATTTTGTCCCAGGGAAATTGGTTCTTTTGTCAGCAAAATGTACCTTCTCCCTATAGACAATGCGGATAAAAACAACAATAATACAAGAAGTTCCAATAAAACAGCTCACGCCGAATATTAATCCAATTCAATAAAAAGATATTTATCAATTCTAAGGAGATAAAAATGATTGATTATTTATTGTTCGTTGGAAAGCAGCCTGTGATGAGTGCATCGGTAAAACATGACATAAATACTGGTGATCCCAGCCTACCATCAACCCATAAGAAAGGAGATGAGGAAAAGGATTTCTTGGATATTACCGCTCTGGTTAGAAGTATTCAACGAGCTGATGGGAATCCTGATTGTTTCCGTAGAGCAGAGGATTATTGCACCCAGTTGGGCTGTCATTGGCGAAAGTACTGTCTTGAGGGGCAAAACAACCATGACAATGAGAAAAATCAAGGGAAATAAGCTTTGAGCATGATCTGCATAAAATTCAGGATTCAAAAGAGTATATGCCACATAAAGAGAAGGATCACACGGTCACACAATGCAGTTCAAAGTTCATTTCTTGACTCTTCACGTGCAAACTGGCCATCTGATTCCATCAGGGAGGAAATAAAAATGATACAGACCACTGAAGATAACAGGACCATCCGCATATATCTATCAGGAAACCTCAATAGAAACAATATCCTTGATATAAAAAATGATATTCTCCAAAAGATAAACCCAAGGATCAGAACAGTGGAATTTCACTTTAAAAATGTAGAAAAGACGGATGCTCCAGCAATGGCAATAATTGTTTCTGTCATTAAACACTTGCTTACAAAAAAAATCGTTTCCAAGGCAATAGGATTAAGAGGAGATTGTATGAAATTGGCTACTATTTTGGATCTACACACGATGGCCCAGGTAGAAGCTTAGATTCGGTTTTCAATGTTTCAATAAGAAGATTGCCTGTGCAAAGGAACAATAACGTAAGATGTAACGCATAAGAGAAATAGAAAAAGGAAGTGAGAGAGATGAAGGAAGTTCTTGCCATGATTATGGCAGGCGGTACAGGAGAGCGGCTCTATCCATTGACACGGGACAGGGCCAAACCGGCAGTTCCTTTCGGGGGAATATACCGCTTGATTGACTTTACTTTGAGTAACTGTGTCAATTCAGGGATAAGACAGATCGTAGTTCTCACCCAATACAAGTCATTGTCCCTGGAGCGCCATTTAAGATCAGGGTGGAGAATATTCCATCCGGAACTCGATGAATATATACTTCCCATCCCTCCCCAGATGAGGATTAATGGTGATTGGTACAAAGGAACAGCGGATAGCATCTATCAAAATCTATACTTTGCTGATACGGCAAATCCTGAATATTTTATGATTCTCTCCGCAGATCATGTGTACAAGATGGATTATTCCAAGTTGCTCACATTTCATAAGAACAGTGGTGCTGACGCTACCGTGGCCACAATAGAGGTAGATGAGAGCGCATGTTCTCATTTCGGTATTATGACAGTAAATGAAGAAAACAGGGTAGTTGGTTTTAACGAAAAGCCCACGCAAATCAAGTCCTCTTCCGATCGAGCTCTCCTTGCCAATATGGGGGTTTATATCTTTAATAGTAGGATCTTAAGAGAATTCTTAGAGGAAGATGCCCACAAAGAAACCCAGCACGATTTCGGCAAAGACATTATACCGGAGATGATTCACAGGGCAAAAGTCTTAGTCTATAAGTTCACGGACAAAAATAAAGAAAAGCTAGAATACTGGAGGGATGTGGGAACCATAGATGCCTACTTTGAGGCGAATATGGATC
>JAXHSZ010000407.1:0-5935 GCA_034190725.1 Thermodesulfobacteriota bacterium | reverse complement strand
TGTAATTCTTGATTACGAGGGATTCTTAGGCAATGAGTCCATTGAAGGAGAAAAAGTGTCAGATCATCTTCTGGAATTGGGTTCAGGAACTTTCTCAAAAGAGTTTGAAGACCAGTTAATGGGGTTAGATAAGGGAGAGAAGAAGGATATTCAGATAATTCTACCGGAAACACACGAAAAGGCGGATTTAGCCGGAAAGGAAGTAATATATAAGGTTACTCTCAAGGGGATCAAAGAAAAGATCATTCCAGAATTGAGTGATGATTTTGCAAAAGATTTGGGAGAATTTGAGACTCTAGAGGAGTTGAGACAGAATATTAAAGAGACTTTGGAAATGCGTGAAAAGTTAAGGATAGAATCCCGATTAAGGGAGAAGATCCTAGAAAAATTGGTTGAGGAAAATCCCTTTGAACTTCCACCCTCCATGTTGGACCAACATCTTGAATACTTGATCAATGACATACAGATGAAATTGAGTTTTCAGGGATTAACAATGGATCAAATTGGTCTCACCACTGAAAGTCTGAGTGAGAAGTATAGAGATCAAGCTGAGAAAGAGGTTCGAGGGGGATTGCTTCTTGAAGAGATTGGGAAGAAAGAGTCCATAGAGGTGACTGAAGAAGATCTAGAAGAGAGAATCAATGAAATTGCAAATAGATCCGGCCAGGATGTTGAAAAAATACGTGATTATTACAATGAAAACAGTGCCAAACAGAGATTGAAAAATGGAATGGCCACGGAAAAAATCCTTGATTTTATAGTCAATGAGGCTAAAATAGAGGAAGTAGAAAGAGGAGAAGATGACACTCATTCCCATAGTGATTGAACAGACAGGTCGAGGGGAGAGGGCTTATGACATATATTCCCGTTTGTTAAAAGACAGGATCATCTTCATAGGTACTCCTATCGACGACGTTGTAGCCAATTTAATCATTGCTCAGATGTTATTCTTAGAATCAGAGGACCCTGACAAAGATATTTACCTTTATCTCAATTCACCGGGCGGTGTGGTCACTTCCGGACTTGCTATTTATGACACCATGCAGTACATAAAACCTAAGGTGTCCACATTGTGTATGGGGCAAGCAGCAAGCATGGGAGCCTTGCTTTTGGCGGCTGGAGAATCAGGAAAGAGATATGCTCTTCCCCATTCTCGAATATTATTACATCAGCCTATGGGAGCTTTCCAGGGTCAGGCTGCAGATATCGAGATTCACGCAAAAGAGATTCTCCAGATCAGAGAGAGGATAAATGAGATTTTGTTACGTCACACAAAACAGCCTTTGGAAAAGATTCAACAGGACACAGATCGAGACTATTTTATGAGCAGCCAAGAAGCGAAAGAATATGGTATTATTGACGAAGTTATTGAGAAGAAGACATCCGTGAAGTAGATCTGATCATTTGTTTCAAAAAAATATCAATATGGAGGGGATAGTTGAACAGGAAAGAGAATGATAGGGGAGGAGATCTTAGCTGTTCCTTTTGTGGTAAAGGAAGGAAGGAAGTAAAGAAGCTCATCGCTGGTCCGACTGTTTATATCTGTGATGAATGCATAGAACTCTGTAATGATATCATCGCCGAGGAGTTTGAAAAGGAAGAGAACCGCAATAGATACTCAATGGTCCCGAAACCTTTCGAGATCAAGAAGTTTCTCGATGAATATGTAGTAGGACAAGAGAGGGCAAAGAAGGTTCTTTCTGTTGCTGTCTACAATCACTATAAGAGGATAAACTCTAGAATAGATTTGGACGGAGTTGAACTTCAGAAGAGCAATATCGTGCTTATAGGTCCCACAGGATGCGGTAAGACATTATTGGCGCAAACTCTTGCCAGAATTCTCCAGGTGCCGTTTGCTATAGCCGATGCCACAAGTCTCACAGAAGCAGGATATGTAGGAGAGGATGTAGAGAATATCATACTTGCTCTTTTACAATCCGCTGACTACGATGTTGAAAAGGCTTCCAAGGGGATTGTATATATAGATGAAATCGATAAGATCTCTCGCAAATCCGACAGTCCATCCATTACAAGAGATGTGTCGGGGGAAGGTGTACAACAAGCCCTTTTAAAGATCATTGAAGGCACCGTGGCCAGTGTACCTCCTAAAGGTGGCAGAAAGCACCCTCAACAAGAATTCCTCCAAGTGGACACCACTAACATCCTGTTCATTTGTGGAGGGGCCTTTCATGGATTAGAGGACATCATCCAGAAACGAATAAAGGGGAGTTCCATAGGTTTTGGAGCAGAAATCAGGAGCAGCAAGAAAAGACAGATCGGTGATATTTTGATGGACGTTCAACCGGAAGATCTGTTGAAGTACGGTTTGATTCCAGAGTTTATTGGAAGGCTGCCATTGATCGCTACCTTGGATGACCTCGATGAGGAATCTCTGATTAAAATATTGAAGGAGCCGAGAAACGCTCTAGTCAAACAATACAGGAAACTCTTTGAACTTGAGGATGTGGAACTCAATTTCACTGATGATGCTGTCGTGGCGATTGCGAGAGAAGCTCAGAATCGTAAATCAGGGGCCAGGGGGCTGAGATCGATTATGGAAGATATCATGTTGGATATCATGTATGAACTCCCATCTCAGCCGAATGTTCGAGAATGTATGATAACGGAAGAAGTGGTACGAAGAAAAAATATGCCCGTGCTTTTATTTAAGAGAACAGCCGAGTCTGCCTGAATTCTGGAATTGGTTGCCGGTATCTTATAAGGAAAACATCTTCTTTCTTGAGAGAGGTTACATAATAATGCTATTTAAGATTTCCAGGGATCCGATGAATCCACAAAAGATCGAAGAGGTTTATCCATTATTGCCACTTCGTGATGTAGTAGTGTTCCCTTATATGATAGTGCCATTATTTGTTGGCAGAGAGAAGTCCATAAATGTATTGGAAGATGCCCTGGAGAACAAAAAGAACCTCTTCGTAGCGACCCAAAAGGAAGCAAAAATCGATGATCCTGCAGAAGACGACATGCGCAGAGTCGGTACTGTGGGGACTATTTTACAGCTTCTTAAATTGCCTGATGGAACGGTCAAAGTTCTTGTTGAAGGCAAGAAAAGAGCACGGATAAGGAGGTTTATCCCAAATCAGTCTTTTTTTGTTGTGGGTGTTGACGAGATTGATGAATCCTTTGTGATAACAAAAGAGGTAGAGGCCCTCATGAGAAGCTTGAACAAGGCTTTTCAAAATTATGTGAAGCTCAACAAAAAGATTCCTGAGGAGGTCATCTCCACGGTTTCAGGTATTGAGGATCCTGCTTGTCTTTCAGATACTATTGCTGCCCACGTGAGTCTGAAAATCGAGGATCAGCAGGATATACTGGAGACATTTGATACAACTGAAAGATTAGAAAAACTCTATCGGCTCATTGAATCAGAAGTTGAGATTCTACAGATCGAGAAGAAAATCAAAAGCAGGGTCAAGAAACAGATGGAGAAGAGCCAAAAAGAGTACTATCTTGGCGAGCAGATGCGTGCGATTCAAAAAGAGATGGGGGAAAAAGACGAGTTCAAAACAGAACTGAAAGAGCTCGAAGAAAATATTAAAAATAAAAAAATGTCAAAGGAGGCCACCGACAAAGTCGAAAAAGAGTTCAAAAAACTTAAAATGATGGCGCCTATGTCTGCTGAGGCTACGGTGGTGCGAAATTATATTGACTGGTTGATTTCCCTTCCGTGGTTTGAAAAGACCGAAGATACGTTGGATTTATCCGAATCAGAAAAGATTCTGGATGAAGATCATTACGGCCTGAAGCAGGTAAAGGAACGAATCCTTGAGTATCTTGCTGTTCAGAGTCTGGTTGATAAGATGAAGGGGCCTATACTCTGTCTTGTAGGCCCTCCTGGGGTAGGTAAGACATCTTTGGCGAAGTCCATTGCAAGGGCCACAGGACGAAAATTTGTCAGGTGTTCCCTCGGTGGGGTTCGGGATGAGGCCGAAATAAGGGGCCATCGCAGAACATATATTGGGTCCATGCCTGGAAAGATCATTCAATCCTTAAAGAAGGCGGGTTCAAACAACCCGGTCTTTCTGCTTGACGAGATTGATAAGATGAGTACCGACTTTCGAGGAGATCCGTCAGCAGCGCTTATGGAAGTGTTGGATCCAGAACAAAATCAGGCCTTTAACGATCATTACCTGGATGTGGATTATGATCTTTCTGATGTAATGTTCATCACAACAGCAAACACCCTTTTTTCAATTCCCCTTCCTCTCCAGGACAGGATGGAGATTATCCGAATCGCAGGGTATACGGAATTTGAAAAACTGAACATTGCAAAACAATTTTTAATACCAAAGCAGAGAGAAGCCCATGGTTTGACCGATAAAAACACGTTTTTTTCACCACAATCTATTCTCGGTATAATCAGAAGATATACGAGAGAAGCAGGTGTGAGGAACCTCGAACGAGAGATTGCCTCCATTTGCAGGAAGGCAGCTAAAAAGATCGTCCAAAAAGAAAAAGAGACAAAGGTTAAAATTCAATCAAGCAGTCTTCAGAAGTACTTAGGAGTTCCCAAGTATCGATTTGGGAAAGCTGAAGAGAAAGAGACAATCGGGCTTGCAACAGGCCTTGCATGGACAGAGTTGGGCGGAGAGCTGTTAGTAACAGAAGTGGCGGTTATGCCAGGCAAGGGCAAACTGACAGTCACAGGGAAACTGGGTGACGTTATGCAAGAGTCGGCTCAGGCTGCCCTGAGCTATGTGCGTTCAAGAGGAGAAATCTTTGGTCTGGATAGAGATTTTTATCAGAATCTGGATATACATATACATGTTCCGGAAGGAGCCATACCAAAAGATGGCCCTTCCGCAGGAATTACTATGGCCACATCCATTACATCTGCCATGATAAGGAAACCTGTAAGAAAAGATATTGCCATGACCGGGGAAATTACCCTCAGGGGAAGGGTTCTCCCCATTGGCGGACTCAAAGAGAAGGTTTTAGCTGCCCACAGAGGTGGTATAAAAACTATCATTATACCAAAGGAGAATGAAAAGGATATTGAAGAAATCCCAAAGAGGATACTCAAGACAGTTGATATTGTAAAGGTTGAACATATGGACCAGGTGTTGAAGACAGCTTTAAGACTGGATGATCCCGAGAATTTCATGAAACAAAAAGAAGTTGATGAGATACCTGATGATCTATATGAAAGTACAAAAATCCAGGAGCTTACTAATCATTCCATCAATTGATAGAGAAATTACAGATGTTCTTTAAAAAAGGGCGGATAGCTCAGTTGGGAGAGCACCGGCCTTACAAGCCGGGGGTCACAGGTTCAAGCCCTGTTCCGCCTACCAATATTCTATCGATCTAGGGAAGAGCATAACAATATAACTTTTTATAAAGAGTCGCTTCAACAGTATTCAATTTTGTGGGGTCGTAGTTCAGTCGGTTAGAACGCCGGCCTGTCACGCCGGAGGTCGCGAGTTCGAGTCTCGTCGGCCCCGCCAGTAAAATCAAAGGGTTAGCCAATTTTGGTTAGCCCTTTTTTCTTTTCCGGCGTCATTTGGGTGCGTATAGAAGTAAATTGCAAAAAAAATGCGAGAGAAATTGCACGGGAATGCGAGAGAAATTGCACGGGAATGCGAGAGAAATTTTGGGTGTTGGATTTTGAGCACAAAAAACCTGTCGGTTTCAAATGCCAATTTGTGGGACATAACGTCCCGATTAAGGTGTCAAAATATTGGCATCAAACCACAGGTTTTCAAGTATAAAATCTGGCCGGGTATCCTCTTTCGGACCAAAAATCTACGACTCTATCTCTCTACAACACCTCCATTGAAATCGAAATTACTGACCAATAATTCCTCACGTGGAATGCTGGATGATCCCGGCTTCGTCGAACTGTAGTATTTCGTTGTTACTATATCTATTACGAAGCCTCCGAATATCTCTCTCATCAATGGATGATCGCTCA
>JAXHSZ010000406.1:0-8238 GCA_034190725.1 Thermodesulfobacteriota bacterium | reverse complement strand
CTTCTTGTCAGTGTCTGCCTTAAAGAACCTGTTTTCCTCTATGGACTTGTGATCATCAGGTCCAAAGGATATCACCCCGCATATCCCTTTTGTGTCAAAGTTTTTCGTGGACTCCAATCCTTTCAGATATGTCTCTCTGGTGAGATTTCTTCCTGCATTCTCAAAACCAAGATGAAATAATACTCCAAAGAACCACCCTTGAAAAAAGTTGGGGCCCTGTTGTGGTGTGTCTGGATAGTATTTTAGTGAGACTTTCCGCAACATATTCACCCCGGGACTGGCCTCATCCCACGTACCGAAAGAGTTGATACCCAGAAGTCCCTCCGCCGCCCTGCCTGCCACCTCGACAGTTCGGTCAACAGAACCGTACTGTGTTACCAAAACAGGGGTCGACATTTTGAACCTCTTTGCTGCTTTCATAAGTGCAGCAGTATCTATAATATATCCATGCATAAGAATGAAATCAGGCTTTGAGCGCTTCAATGAAAGCACCTCGGAGGTGAAATCCAGACTTCCCATTGTATAGACCACTTCTTTGTAAGTCTTTGCCGGATACACCTTCATCAATTCTCGAACCGTGTCTCTCGTGTCTTTACCACTGCCTGCATCCGGGTAGACAAGAGCTATGGTGGGGTCTTTTAACTTCAGGTCATTGAAAATATATTCAACGACCAGTTTTGCCTGGTCTTCGTACCATGTTGTGGGGCTGAATATATACTTTCTTGCAGGAAAGTAGAATCTCTCCTCTGTTGTGCCGGCAAAAAGAGGTATCTTCTCCTTTTCAACGAGGGGGATGATGGCCGCAGTATGACCGACCCCTGAAGCCCCTAACATGGCAAATACCTTATCTTTGTATATCAGTTTTTTAAAGCAGGAGAGAGCGAGTGGTATGGTATATCTATCGTCTTCGAGAATCATATTTATCTTTCTTCCGTGGACTCCCCCTTTCTCATTCAACATTTTTAAATAGGCCCTCACTCCGGCGGCACCAGGAACCCAGACCTCTGCAGCAGGTCCTGTAACAGCGCCGATTATACCGATCTTCACCGACTTGTCCGTCACTCCTGGAGTGTCATCCCCATATGACCTGTAAACATCTCCTGAAAGTAAGATCAAAGACAGAGCAGAAATCGCTAACATATGTATCATGAAAAAAGATGATTTCTTGATCGTACCCATAATGATGACCCCCTCTATTCTGTTACGCATATGATCATTGATTTTTCCTCACTCTTATTGGCGGGTTTCAGGAGCTTTCCGCCAATCCGAAATGGGAATCAGTCTTCCCCTTTCCGGATCTGCCTTATACAGTTTTGAATGATATAATCCTTGATGGTCTGTAGGTGAAAAGTTGATCGGACCACAGAGTCCTTTTGTATCAAAATCTCTTATAGATTCAAGGCCGGTTATCAGGTTTCCAATACTCAGATCTCTTCCGGCCCTCTCTAGCCCCTCATAAAGGATCATTGATGCAACCCACCCTACAACATATATCCCACTTGGATATACCTTTGCCGCTTGAGACGCTATCTTCCTCATCTTGATACATCCTTCCGTGTCCTCATTCCAGGATGTGAAAGGTTGAGCACCGAAGCAATTTCTTGAAGCATTACGTGCCATCTTTACCGTATCTTCCGTAAAAGCGGGCATGGTGCCGAAGACAGGCATATCAAGACCAAATTTTCTCAGGTCTCTCAATACCATGGCCATACCAGGAGCGCCATGATGTACTACAACATGGGTCGATTGCTTCTTTTTAATACTCATTGCCTGGGTGCTGGCATCGAGAGTGCCCAGATTGACTATCTCTGTATTGAAGTCAACCTTGAAAAACGAGGCCCATTTCCTTGCTGAGGCAAGAACATCTTTGCCTGACTCCGCATCCGGATAAGCAAAAGTTATCTTGATTCTTTCGGGATTGAGATTATTGACAATATAATCATAAATGACACCCACTTGATCGTCATAGAGGTTGACTGGCAAGAATGTATATTTTTGCAGCGGTCTTACCATCTCTTTGCCTGGAGCTACAGTTATATTAGGAACTCTGTATCTTGTAAGCTGTTTGAATAGGACCTTGTTCCCTCCCACGGAGCTTGGTCCGATCAGGGCAAATATCTGATCCTTAAAGAGGAGTTTCTTAAAGGTAGCTATCGTAATAGGGATGGAATACCGGTCGTCCTCGATGATAAGTTTCACTTTTCTTCCAAATATCCCGCCATTATCGTTTACGTATCTTGTGTAGTTTTTAAATGCCGCAGTGAGCGGCTGTCCCACGTCTCCTGCACTTGGGCCGGTAAGATCCATGATAACACCGATCTTTATCGTTGTGTCCGTAACCCCACGGACGGATTCAGGGTATACATCGACGCTTCCCAAAAAGATTATAAATAATAGTGTCAGGATAAACATGTTTGATTTCATATTGAATCTCATAATAGACCCCCTTTCTATCAATAGCTAATGATTAACATCGTATATCTTATTTTGTATCAGGTGGCAGTCTCCAGTCTGTAATGGGGATTAATATGCCTTTTTCCGGATCAGCCTTATAGAGTTTTGTGTGATGCAATGCCTGGTGATTGGTGGGGGAAAGGTTTACAAGACCTGAAACTCCTCCTGTATCCAAATCTTTTATGCTTTCCCATGCCTTCACCATAGTTTCAGTATTCAGATCTTTCCCTGCTCTCTCCAGCCCCTCGTAAAGGATGGTAGCGATAAGCCAGCCTAAAGTGTACATCCTGCTGCGATATGGTTTCTCAGTGCCGGGATGATATTTCAGTGTGATTTTACGCATCTTCTCTATACCTGGAAGATCTTCATACCAGGAACCAAAGATCTGTGCTCCCCTAAAATTTGCCCCCGAACTGCCGGCCATCTTTATCGTATCGTCCGTGCAGGTGATCAGCGTGCCGTAAACAGGGATGTCAACATTGAACTTCTTTAGATCCCTGAGTAATGCCACAGTCCCCGGAGAGCCATGGTGTATTACTATATGAGTCGGCTTCTTCCTCTTGATATTCATTACCTGAGAAGCGGCATCAAGGGCTCCCATATTTATTACCTCGGTATCATATTCAAAATTGAAAAAATCAGCCCATCTCTTCGTGGATGCAAGGGCAACTTTGCCCGACTCTGCCTCGTAATAGACAAAAGTTACTCTGGGTTTTTGTGGTTTCAGGTTATTGACGATATAATCGTATATCACGCCTAACTGATTGTCATAGACGTTGAAGGGCATAACGATATACTTTTTCACCGGATTTACCTGACGCTCATCCGGAGATCCTGTTATATTAGGGACCTGCAATTTTTGTATGTGCTTTATAAGCGCCCTGCCCCCTCCTATGCAACCCGGTCCAATCAGTGCAAATATCTTATCTTTAAAGAGAAGCTTCTTGAAAGCTGCCACACCCGCAGGAATGGAATACCGATCGTCCTCGATCAAAAGTTCTATCTTCCTTTCAGAAATCCCGCCATTCTCGTTTACATGTTTTATATAGTTCCTGAGTGCCCTGCTTGGGGGCAGTGTTATATCTCCAGAAATAGGTCCTGTTTGGTCTAATATTGCACCGATCTTTATCGTTGTGTCTGTAACTCCCCGAACTGGTTCAGTGTATCCATCGGCGCTGCTAAAAAAGATCATGAACAAAGGGGCTAAAACACACATATATAAAGAATTGCCATATCTCATAGAAAGTCTTCTTTTCATATCTCCCTCCTTTCCATCTTGGATAATCTATTGTTACCCATTTTATTTCCATCTCGTTCTCAAATGTGTGTATGGATTTGTAATTGCTTAAAAGATCCCGGCTCTATAGTAAAGATCTGAAAAAGAACTTCCTATGCAATCAAGTGGGTGCCAATGTCATTCAGGGAATAGGGTATAAGGCCGTAAGAGGTTATCTTTCATTTTTTTTGGGTGTTCTTCTCCAATCTGTAATCGGGACGAGTGTTCCGCTTTCAGGATCAGCTTTAAAGATCTTTGAGTGATACAATCCTTTATGATCTGTATGGGAAAAGCTTATTGCGCCGCATATCCCTTTTGTATCCAGGTCTTTTATGCTTTCCAGGCCGGCCACCAGACTTTCAACGGTGAGATCTTTTCCAGCTCGATAAAATCCTTCGTAGAAGACTGTAGAGAGCACCCAGGCCGCTGTATAGATGTTCGTGCGATGGGGTTTTTCCGTTCCTGGTTTATACTTCAGGGTTATTCTGCGCATCATCTTTATCCCTTCAGAATCATCATACCAGGAACCGAAACTGTGAGCACCCATATAATTCCGTGATGCACTGCCGGCCATCCTGACGGTATCTTCCGTACAGTTAATCAAGGTTCCAAAAACCGGGATATGAAGACCAAATTTATGTAAATCCCTGAGCAATGCAGCTGCAGCAGGAGAAGTATGATGTATGATAATATGGGTTGACTTGTTCCTTTTAATATTCATTACCTGGGAGGTTGCATCGAGGGCGCCCATACTGATTATCTCTTTATCAAAGTGAACATTAAAATGCTTGGCCCATTTCTCCGCAGATGTAAGACCTACCTTGCCGGACTCTGCATCGAAATACACAAAGGTCATATTGAGTTCCTTGGGTTTGAGATCATGAATGATATAGTCAAAAATCACGCCTATATGATCATCGTAAATAGTTGCAGGGAAGAAAATATGCCTCTTTAACGGCTTTACGGTGAACTCATCCGGTACTGCGGCTAAAGTTGGAACCTTGTGCTTATCCAATTTTGGATAGAGTATCCTCCCTGCCCCAGTATTGCCGGGACCCACAAAACCAAACATTCGATCCCTAAAAAGGAGTTTCTTAAAGGCCGCGATCCCTGCCGGTATGGCATAACGGTCATCCTCAACTATCAATTTTATTCTCCTTCCGAAGATTCCACCGCTCTCATTGATATACCTTGTATAATTCTTAAGGGCTTCGGTTATGGGAAGTCCTATATCTCCCGCGCTGGGCCCGGTAAGATCCATTATAACCCCGATCTTTATCGTCGTATCCGTTACCCCCCGTACGGATTCAGTGTATCCATAAGTGCTTCCAAAAAGGATCACGAACAAAAATACTAAAAAACATGCAGGGAAAGAATTGCCATATCTCATAAAAAGTCTTCTTATCATATCTTTATCCTTTCAATTGGAGAGTTCGTCTGAATAAAGAGGGATTCATAACAACCTTTCTTTCTATATGAAAAGGCCAATGAATAACTATAGATTTTCATATATCACATCCGTGCATCTCATCTTCAGGCTATTTTTATCCGATCATCAAACCCAAAATCCTGGAAATAGGTTGTACTATTCCTCAGTTTGTGCATTTTTAGACTGAACAAATCCGACCTCAATCTGAGTGCTTATATGCAACAGTTTATTCCCTTTCAGATCCTAATCAGCTAATGTGATCCAATCCGATATGGGTGTTAACAATCCCTCTTTAACATTCGCCTTATACATTCTTATATATCGGGAACCTTTGCGGTTATCCGGCCCAAAGGTGACCGGCCCGGACAGCCCCTTCATATCGAAATCTTTGATTGATTCCAATGCTTTTACAAAGGTCTCTCCATTAATGTCCCTGCCTGCTCTTTTCAGTCCTTCGGAAAGGATGGTGGCATCACCCCATCCTTGAGTATATGCCTTGGGTCTGTATGGTTTCTCCGTGCCAGGATAATACTTTAAAGTAACCTTCCTTAGATCGTCCATAGCTGGTCCTTTATCGTACCATGAACTGTATATGGCCATTCCTTTGTAATTGGACGCTGCCTTTCCTGAAACCTTAACCGTATCCTCTGTACACGTATACTGTGTGCCTAAAAACGGGACATTCATCCCCATCTTTCTTGCTGATTTCATTGTTACTATGGAATTGTCGACCAAGAGATGCAATATTATAAAGTCGGGTTTCTTTCTTCTGATGCTCAGCACCTGGGAAGTGGCATCCAATGTTCCCGGGTTAACAATCTCTATACTTACAATATCTATTCCATATTTTTCTTTATACTTCTTGGCTGCTTTCAGACCGAGTTTCCCATGCTCGATATCATTGTAAACAAAAGCAATTCTGGGATTTTTCTTCCTGAGGTCTCTCACAATGTACTGATATATTAACTGAATCTGATCCCCATACGTAGGGCCGCTGGCAAACATATACCGTTTGGGTGGTATCACTACGCGGTCGGAAGAAGGAGGAACAACGCAGGGTATTTTATCCTTTAAGATACTTGAAGTCAGGGCAAATATACTGTGACTTGAAGCCGGGCCCAGTATCGCAAGTATCTCATCCTTGAGTAAAAGCTTTTTATATGCTGCTATGGCCCCGGGAACCGTATACCTATCATCCTCAATAATCAACTTGATCTTCCTGCCATTGATTCCACCCCTTTCGTTCACCCAGCGAAAGTAGTTTTTGAATGCCTTGGCAATTGGAACCCCGACAGGGCTTGCGGGGCCCGTCTGGTCGTACATGGCCCCAATCCTGATTTCCGAATCTGTCACACCTCTTACCCCTTCTGCCTGACAATCAAAAACGCCACCAAGAAAAATGCCACCTATTAAAAAAATGAATACCAATTGTTTTACACTCATCCTCATAATCACCCTCCTTTTCAGAACAATGGACTCTCAATCTGAATTTCTCCATCTCCTCAGAGAGATGTTATTGCCCCTTTATGGGACTGTCTTGTAAATCCTTCAGGAATCTATCACGCCCCAGCTCTCCAGAAACCTGTACTTTTAGACTCACCTTCTCAGCTTTCTCAACAAAGTTACCATTGTCACAGTAATTGTTCCCGAATGAAGCACCCAATTGGCGACTTGTCCTTTTCAATGTGAAGTCTTTTCCATCCTCCCGACAACCGAACCTTTTAGACTATTCCTGGGACTTTGGAGGGTTCCTCCAGTCAGTGATGGGGACCAGTTTCCCAGTTGACGGATCAGACTTGAAAAGCTTACAAGAACTGAATCCCTTATGATCGGTAGGCGAGAATGTTATGGGACCGCATAAACCTTCCGTATCAAAATTCTTGAGAGTCTCTAATGCCTGTACAAACGAATCAGGGGTAAGATCCCTGCCTGCCCTTTTCATCCCTTCAAAGAGCAGCGTCATCACAATCCATCCCGCTGTGTAGTATTTGGATCGCCATGGTTTGTCGGTTCCGGGATGGTACTTCAAAGCAATCTCTCGAACCTTTTTCATCCCGGGGGTGTCATCATACCATGAACTGAATCCGATGGCTGAAATATAGTTTCGTGAAGCCTCTCCAGCCAGTTTTATGGTATCCTCCGAACAGGACAGCAAATCTGCATAAACAGGTGTATTCAGCCCAAATTTCCTGAGTTCCCTGAGGAGAAGAGCTGTATTAGCAACCATATGGTGAATGAGTATGTGAGTGATACCCTGCCTCTTTATGGACATCACCTGTGAAGACGCCTCCAGTGCCCCTAATGGAATAATTTCTTTTGGAATGGGATGTTCATAATGAAAAAACTGAGCCCATTTCTTTATAGAGGTATGAACTTCCTTGCCTGATTCCCCATCGTATGTAATATAGGCCAGTTTCATATCCCTGGATTTGAGTTCATTTATGATATAATCGAATATCACTCCAAAATCATCATCATAGAATTCTCCCGTGGCAAACACATACTTCTTTAATGGATTTATCATATTCGGCTGGGGAATAGCTGCAGGATTCGGAATCTTGTACTTTTCCATCTTCCCGTAAAGTGCCTTCATTGATGGTGTTGTATAAGGACCCGACAGGGCAAATACTTTATCTTTAAAGATCAACTTTTTGAAAGCAGAAATGCCCATAGGTATGGAATATCGGTCGTCTTCAATGAGGGTTTCAACCTTTCTTCCATGGATTCCCCCTTGATCGTTGATGTATCTGGTACAATCTCTGGCAACATCGCCCAATATAGCAGTAACAGATGCGCTTGGACCTGTCATACCTGCAATCATGCCGACCTTTATGGTTGTGTCTGTTACACCTCTCACTTCTTCCGATAAAGCTGTTTGTTTGAAAAAGATTATTGATATCAACAGAAAAAACAAGCAGAAGAAAAGATGAGTGCTCTTTTTATAAAGTTCTTTTTTCATTTTTTTATTTCTCCTTTCTTTCTTGGAGTTGACTGGTTAACGTTCTCTTCCCATCACATCTTCCCCCTTTCGGCAGGACAAACCACGTATTACTGTGAAGGTCTCATCCAGTCTGTTATT
>JAXHSZ010000405.1:0-2535 GCA_034190725.1 Thermodesulfobacteriota bacterium | reverse complement strand
GCCGAACAGACATTTTGGTACATACAGATCCGGAGCTTTTGTACCGTGTCCTGGAAAATCTGCTGCTCAACGCCCTGGAGGCAGGATGGGATGGAACAGAGGTCAAGATAAACACTTCCAGGGATGATGATCAAAAGCAGGCGATTATTGAGGTCATGGATAATGGTCCGGGGATTCCCGAGGTTCTATTGCCAAATGCCCTCTTTGAACCATTCAAGACCACTAAATCCAAGGGAAGCGGCATCGGCCTCTGGCAGGTAAAGCGGGTCGTGACAAGCCTCAGAGGAACCATATCTGCGGAGAATGCAACAGAGGGCGGTGCCCGGTTTGTGGTGAGGTTGCCGATGGCGGGTGTCGGAAAATTTAACAGTCTTGACCATTCCCGTGCTGGGGTAGGGGAATGAGAAAATTAGCATTAGTACGACCCTTGCTCACTTCAGAAAAAGATATCAGAAACAGTAGGGTTGATCCAAAATTGTGTATCGGAAATATCAATTTTGGCAATATTGATACTTTGCCCCCTCAAGACCATGACATGGAATAGATTGTCAGGCATTATCCCTTAGCTTGGGCCTTATGTTTGGAAGGGAAAGCGGGTCAGGGAAAATTCAAAAGGCATTTTTACCCTCCCCTGAATATATACTCTTTTTCCATTGACATACCAACTTAAAGGTTGTACAATTTGATAAAACGTTTAACCAATAGATCGGAGTATTATATGCAGTCCCTTAAAGTTTTAGCCAAAGGCCAGGTAGTAATCCCTTCTTCAATAAGAAAAAAATACGGCATTCTGCCGGGCTGTGAAATTCAGATTTTTGAATACGGTAACCTTATTTATCTTGTACCACCCTCTAAAGATCCTGTAGAACAAGCTATGGGCTGTCTTCCCTCAGACCCTTCATTATCCGAAGAACTGCTCAAAGAAAGAAGGAAGTACTTTGTTGAATGATAGCCGGATACTTGTTTGATAGTCATGCACTCCTTGCATTCTTTCAAAAAGAGCGGGGAACCGAAGTTGTAGCCAAAATCTTGCGAAGGGCGATGAAAGAACGACTGGATCGACTCATTTGTGTAATCAATCTTGGCGAAATTATTTATATAACCAAGAGGCGATTTGGTGACAACAAGAAGCTGGAAGTATTAGGCCGAGTCCACCAATTGGGTTTCAATGTGCTTCCGGTTCCGGAGTCTCTTGTGTTCAAGGCAGCGGAGCTTAAAGCTGAATATCCGATCGCATATGCCGACTGTTTTGCATTGTCGTGTGCTATCGAGCGCTCCGCCATACTGGTAACGGGTGATCCCGGATTCAAGAAAGTAGCTCATTTAGTCAACATTCAATGGATTTGCTAATGGCATGTCCGGGCTATCATGCCTGCTCTCATGGGAGTAATGAACATCGAACATCGAACTTCCAACATCGAACATTGAATGGGGAAAAGGGAGACCCGGAGATGGTTAAAACTTATTCAACGTATTCCAATAATTAAAATTGCGAGTATCAAAATAGCTGAAAAGAAAATAAATAGTCGTTGCATATTCGGTATTGGGTGTTTGTTTTTCATTCGATGTTGGACGTTCATCTTTTTATGCATCCCCACGCCAAAGTATTGAATCGAAAAAACATTCTGACTACTGCCCCCTGATAACTGACTCCAGACTTCTGAAAGAGAGGCCCATCTGACTGATCAGTCCTTGCACAAGATATATCAAGCCCTGCCAGCTAAAGCCGATTCCCTAAAACTGTAAAATTTTCTGACACCATTTGAGATGTATTTATTCTGATCAATCTACCCTCTTTTAAAAGGGATATTGTTTAGTATTTAATTATAATGAGTTAAGTAGTATTGTTGTATAAAATGATTGGTTATTTCTTCCTCATTGGTGTCGGAATATTTTACATGTGGAGCAACTGTGAGAAAGGTCAGTGGCAAGAAGTTCTTGTTAATCAATGGGATAGGAGGTTGGCATGGTGTTTGCGATATATCATGTTTAAAAGAATGTTAAGCCTTTAAATGATTTTTCACAAGGAGGAGGAAATTGAAAAAGTTTTTATTGTTTCTATGTGCAATAACATTGGTTTTTATGATGGTGGGGACTGCGAGTGCTCTGGTGTTTACTCTGGATTCGTATGATGTTACATTGAATGATAATGACCCTGGTTTGGCGCTTTATTGGAGTCCCATATTGTCAACCCCGGCCAGTGCTGATCTTGAAGTGGGTGATTCTATCACCTTTGCTCTTTTTGAGTTGGGAACTTACGAAACTTGGTCCAATCCAGATGACGAGGAAGAGCAGATTATAAGTGTTGAATTTGATTTTTCAAGTCCAGAAGCTAATGCGACAGTAACCGGAGAAACAGTAGGAAATACTTTGTTGATCTTCAGTTGGGGCGAAGTTGAGTGGAATGATTCCATTGAATTCAGTTTTGGAAGTACTGGATTGTTCACGATTGATTTGGAAGATGATTGGTTTTGGACTCCTGGATCTGCTACCATTGATGCCACATAAGTCAGTGTGGCATCAATGGTAGCAGAT
>JAXHSZ010000404.1:0-3946 GCA_034190725.1 Thermodesulfobacteriota bacterium | reverse complement strand
ATGCAATTCCTTGGTTGAGCCAAGGAATTGCATTTGAAACTATCTATCTTGAGTACGGAAGAGGAAGGTGGAATTCCCAGTGTAGAGGTGAAATTCGTAGATATTGGGAGGTGGATTTCTCTGCCAATCGTCGATTCCATCCAATAAAAGAACTCAATCCCACCTATTGACCCCCCATAACCTGATGCTTATATTTTACGAAAGTAAGGATAGAGGAGCAAAAGAAAAGGGCTTTTCTGACTGAGATATTGATGGGTTTTCATATGCATCAACAAGAATGAAAACAGTGAATAAAATCAGCAACAGTATGAATATACAGTGTATGAATCTCGGTCAGAAAGACATGTTCAGGAGAGGAGGTATACATTAGTAGAATTAACATAGTAGAATTAACATGAAAAATACTTTTAAATCAATGAAGCATAAAAAAGCATTTGAAAAAATGAAGAGTATAAAAGGAGGGATTGAAAATGGCTAAAACAATAGGAATAGACTTAGGAACCACGAATTCAGTGGTGTCTGTTATGGAAGGCGGTAAACCTACGGTAATTGTAAACTCGGAAGGAGGAAGAACAACGCCATCGGTTGTGGGATTTTCAAAAAACGGAGAACGCCTGGTGGGCCAAGTAGCAAAACGCCAGTCTGTCCTCAACCCGGAGAATACAATTTCATCCATAAAAAGGTTTACGGGAAGAAAATATTCGGAAGTCGATCAGGAGGCAAAACAGGTCTCCTATAGTGTCAAAGAGGGAAAATCAGGGGCCGTGCGTATAGTGGCAGATGGAAAAGAATATGCACCGGAAGAGATATCAGGCATGGTCGTGAGGAAACTTGCGGATGAAGCGTCAAAATATTTGGGAGAGAAGGTTAAAGATGCGGTCATTACAGTACCTGCATACTTCAACGATTCCCAGAGACAGGCAACAAAGGACGCAGGGAAGATAGCAGGTTTAAATGTACAAAGGATAATCAACGAACCTACTGCCGCAGCTCTGGCGTATGGGTTGGAAAAGAAGAAGAATGAGACAATCCTCGTATTTGATCTCGGTGGAGGAACCTTTGACGTGTCCATACTCGAGGTGGGAGACGGTGTTTTCGAGGTCAAGGCCACAAGCGGTGATACGCATCTTGGTGGAGATGATTTTGATAAACGGCTGGTTGACTGGATCGCCGCAGAATTTAAGAAGGATCAGGGCATAGACCTGCTCAACGACCGTCAGGCCCTCCAAAGGCTTTATGAAGCAGCGGAAAAGGCCAAGTGCGAACTGTCCACGGTGAGTGAGACCAACATCAACCTCCCGTTCATTACGGCGGATGCAACCGGACCAAAGCATCTTGATATGAAGATCACCCGGGCTAAATTTGAAAGCATTGTAGACGATCTCATAAAACGTTGCGAAGGACCTGTAAAACAAGCACTGAGTGATGCAAAACTCTCCTCCAATGATATTGATGAGATTGTTCTTGTGGGTGGTTCCACGAGGATACCTGCGGTACATGGCTTGGTAAAGAGACTGACCGGTGGAAAAGAACCCCATCAGGGCGTTAATCCCGATGAGGTGGTGGCTGTGGGAGCTGCTATTCAAGCAGGAGTTTTGGCAGGTGAAGTTGATGAAGTGCTCCTCCTTGATGTGACACCTCTCTCTCTGGGGGTAGAGACTCTGGGTGGTATAATGACGAAAATCATAGAGAGAAACACCACCATCCCCATACGAAAAGGTGAGATATTTTCTACAGCAGAAGATAACCAGCCAAGCGTTGATATCAATGTGCTTCAAGGTGAAAGAGAAATGTCCAGAGACAATCGATCTCTGGGAAGATTTCGACTGGAGGGAATTCCACCGGCACCGAGGGGCATACCTCAAATCGAGGTTTCATTTGACATTGACGCCAATGGGATCATTAATGTCAGCGCCCAAGACAAGACAACAGGCAAAGAGCAGACAATAACAATAACCGGATCAACAACCCTTGACAAAGGAGACGTGGAACGGATGATCAGGGAGTCCGAGATCCATTCTGCAGAGGATAAACGAAAAAGAGAAGAAGCAGAGACAAGAAACCAAGCGGATAGCCTTGCGTACACGGTTGAGAGGGAACTCGCCCAGGCAGGAGATCAGGTACCGATCCACGAAAAGCAGAGGATAGAACAGCTGATCGGTGAGCTGAGGAATGCTCTGAATGACGGTTCGGACACAGAAAAGATACGCACCCTCACCAGCGATTTGCAACAGGCGTCCCATTCTCTTTCTGCGGCTGCCTATGGAAATCAACAAACCCAGGGTGAATACAGTGACTTCAGTGGACATCCGGAAGGAGATGATGACGTCATAGACGCTGATTATACAGTCGGTTCCTCACCTGGAGGTTGAGGAGTATAAATCAATCGATGGGCAATCGATTGTTATCTGTCAATTGAGGGGCAGGGTATTAACCTGCCCTTCTTTCGTCACTGTCATTTATGAAACACATAATCTTTTAGTTAGTGTCCATCCAGAAATGAGATGTTTTCTGCAAGGTCAAGGAAGATGAAGATTTTAACCGCAGGAATACATAGGGTATTTTGAGGATCAAAACCTGAGTCTGACGCACAGATTGCGGAAAATAGCCATTTATGGATGGACGCTAGTTAAAATCCCGCCACATGTCTTCGTCTGTATAGCATTTTTCAGATTCGCCTTCAACATCTGCGGCATCCTTTTCCAGATCACGACCCGGGACTGCATTGAGAATCTCTTGGTAATATTCATGCTGGATAATCTGATTCATCACTTCATTGGTTCCGGTCCAGATCTGTATGAGACGAGCATCGCGTACCATGCGCTCTATGGGATACACGGTTGTATAACCGATACCACCCATGACTCGTAGACACATGTTTGTGATTTCCCAGCATGCATCTGTGGAAAACTTCTTGGCCTGGCTGACCATGCGTCGATGGGGAAGCCCGGAATCCACGGTCTTTGCTGCTGCATAAGTGATACCTCGTGCCGCATCCAGGATGGTAATACATTCAGCAATCATGTTGCTTACGGACTGAAACTTCCTGATGACTCTTCCAAAGGCATGGCGGCGATCTGAGTAACGAGTTGCTATCTCTAAAGCAGCACGAGCACTGCCAATGGCACCTCCTGCTGACGTAAGACGTTCCGGGATCATCATCTGATTGAAGATCAACGCTCCGCTATTCAATTCACCAACCAGGTTCTCCAAAGGGACCTTCACATCTTTGAAAACAATTCGTCCTGTACCGCCTCCCCGGGTACCCATCAATCCATAAATGTGATCAATCCTGATCCCCATATCCCGCTCAACCAACAACATACTGATGCGCTCGTAAGGAGATCCTTCCGGATTGGTATTGCAGTAGACCACAAAGATGTCTGCACCCCTGGCTCCCACAACAAACCTCTTCTGCCCATTGAGAATAAAATAATCCCCCTTTCTCACTGCAGTGGAGGTTGCCCCAAAGAAGTCAGATCCGCCCCTGGGTTCGGTAAGGGCCTCGGCTGAAATCATTTTTCCGGAAAGGATGGGTTTTAAGTACTTTTCCTTCTGTGTATCATTACAAAACACATTCAAAGCTTCCCCAACGATTGAAGGCATACTGAAGGCACATCCCAGAGCTGTGCCAAGGACACCGATCTCTTCCAGAGCTGCTATTTCAGCTGTCCATTTCATATCTCGACCGCCCCACTTTGGGGGAAAACGCAGTCCCAGCAAGTTGGCGGCTCCCAGGTTTTCCACATATTCCCTTGGGTATTCTACTTTATCCTCATCCATGTCACGCAGTAATTGGTGGGGGACTCTTTCTCTAACAAATGCTTTCACTTCATCTCGTAAAGCTATTTCACGCTCAGTCAAGAATATGTCAGGCAGCATGGAAGCCTCCTTTTCTCTTCAAAGGAAAGGGTTTAGAAGACAACTCTTTGTTCCTCTTTTATCA
>JAXHSZ010000403.1:0-4866 GCA_034190725.1 Thermodesulfobacteriota bacterium | reverse complement strand
GGGAGTATCTCAATCAATGCACTGTTCACATCAGCCTGCTCAATTTTCTTTTCGGTCTTCCGAGCGAAGCTCAGCAGGCGGTGAGTGATGTCACGACCACGTTGAACATGCTGGGAAATCTTTGGAAGACCCTCCTTCAATTCCTTCAGCAAGTCTGATTTGACTCCTTCAACCTCATCCTCGGCCAACTCATTCAAGTACCCGGCTATTTCTGCTATAATGGCCAGAGGATTGTTGATTTCATGTGCCACTCCGGAGGCCAGCCTACCCACAGCAGCCATACGTTCTGACTGTAGGATCTGCTTCATCAAAACATTACGGTGTGAGATGTCTTTGCTGATACACACCGTGCCGATCATTTTCCCTGAGGAATCCAAAAGTTGCGACAGGGTGAGGGATACTGGCAGCAGTGTGTTCCCTTTACATAGAAGCTCAAAGGAGTAGTCCTGCACAGCCCTGCCGGAATTAATCATCCGCAGGAATTCCTTCAGCAAGCTCGGGTCTTGGGAAAAAAGGGTGACATGTTTTCCGATTACTTCTCCGGCGCTGTAGCCGAGGGACAGTTCCGCCCCTCGGTTGAATGAAACGATGTCCCCATTCAAGTCGGTAGTGATAATGATGGCCGGAGCATTGTCCATGATGTTTTGGAGGTACTCACGTGTCTCCCGCAACTCATCTTCAGCCTCTTTCTGAGCGGTGATATCTTGGGAAAGCCCGCATAGACCGGTTGGCTCACCCTCTTTATTAAGAATCGGGAATTTTACAGTAGAGAAGAAAATCCGTCGGCCTCCAATGTCCATCTCAGTCTCTATGGAAATGGCATCACGCATTCGCCAGACTTCCTGCTCACCGCTCTGTAACTTCTCAGCGATCTCACTGGGGAAAATCTCCTGATCGGTCCTGCCTAGAATTTCTTGATCACTCCTGCCGAGTAATGCACAGGCAGCCGGGTTCACGTCAATATACTGACCTGCACGGTTCTTTACGTAGGTGCCCAGCGGGGACTTCTCCATGAACTGCTGCAGATGCACCTCTGTAGCTGCCAAGGCCTCTTCCAATCGAATCCGGCCAGAGATGTCCCGGGTGATCTCGATCATACCAATAAGCCCTCCTTCCTTATCATGTAATGGAGCACCCACTATGGAGACATAATGAGGTTCCCCATCAGGTGTAAAGTGCTTACGGACCAGTGATGTTGGTTTTCCCGATTCCATCACGGTAGAGAAGGGGCAGTTATCGATGGCAGCTTGGCACTCCCTGCGGACGCCCTGTTCCACTTCGTAGCAATATCGGTTCCGTACGTCCTCAATGGAGCAGTTATTGTTCCGGAGAAACGACTGATTAGCGTCCTGTACCATCATATTAGAGTCAACGACTAGGATTTCGTCAGGTATGCCATCCAGTATCTGAGCGATGCGTTCCCGCTCAGCTTTCTCTTTTTTCTGCATTGCCACACGCTGAGTCCTAAAGGCTGTTTCGGCTTGGTGGACTTCCCAGAATAAACGGGCACCGTAGTGGTCGATCAGTCGAACATGTCTTGGGCGGGTATGCTCAATCAAGTCACGCAAGGTAACGTCACCGGTCAGCTCGATAATTACATCGAGACCGGGGATGTCATAGAGCTTGCGATAATCGGCGGTGACGAAGGGGATGCCAATCTTTCGGGCGTACCGAATCCCGACAGCCTTGGAATCCACATCGGCCACGCCCAAAACACGCATACGGAACCGCCCGAGAGCTCCGTTCTCAACCATCTGAAGAATGGATTTGCATCCTTTCCCTCCACCAATGATTGCGGCGTTCATTAAAAAGGCGCTTTCCGTTTTTTCTGTAAGGTCTATAAGGCCTGACATAAAGCTACCTGATACTCTTGTAATTGCTATATGAGCTGCTGAATGGGGTTACTCTTTGGTACTTTTCTTGCCCATCAATTTCCTGGCTGCATCTGAGGCATCCTTCTCAGTCAGCGCTGCCGTTGAAACATATTTTTCCACTCCATCATGGATATTCTTTATGCGCTTGAGCAGTTCAAGCGGTCTCATTCCGACGGCGTTTTTCATCAGGTCGTCCACCTGACTGGTTTTCTCCCGACTCAACGTCTTGATGCGCTTGGCATAGGCCTTGTTGATGGAGGCTACCAAGCCGTCAAAATCACAAGGCTTAAGCAGATACTCATAGGCCCCGACCTGGGCGGACCGGAAGGCTGACTCGATTGAGCCATGGCCGGTCAGTATGATAATCTCCATGTATGGATCACGTGTTTTTAGCTTGTTCAGTAACTCATCCCCGCTCATCTCGGGCATCTTCAGGTCCAGCAGGCCGACGTCGAAGCTTTTCCCCTCTGTCTCCTGGAAGGCCTGGAAAGGATTGGTGTAAGCATACACCTTGAAATCGTGCCGTTCAAGGCGCTTGGTCATGTAGTTGACGAAATCTTCCTCGTCGTCTACGAAGAGTAGTTCCAACATTCTAGCCATAAATGCGCTCCTTCCGTTTGCTATAGATAAGAGTCCGTATCTCTTATATCTCTTTTAGTCTCTGATAATACATAAAATTATTATATCAGAAGAGGCTAATATTCTAAAACAATTTATGCCGCTGTAACCAACTTAAAGGATGAATGCCTTAACCTAGTTTTAAATAGTGTCTGAACGAAAATTAGTATTTTTCGTCAAGGTCAAGGAAGATCAAAATTTTTAACCGTAGGAATATATTGAATATTTTGAGGATTAAAATTTTTATCTGACGCAGAGATTGGCGAAAAAGACAGTTTTCGTTCGGACACCAAATAACTTGAGAGTCAAAAGTTCTCTCGTCATACCGGACTTGATCCGGCATCTAGAAGACATATGATACTGATAATATTCTGGATTCCTGCTTTTGCAGGAACGAAGGCACATAATTTGTGATTCTAATAATTTAAACAATTTAGAAGAACTTTGGACTGTCCAGTTAAATAATTTAGGAGAACATTATGAGCCTTTCAAACAGTAAAAGTGAACTATGGTAATAAATCTAATTAATTAAGTATATATAAATAAAATTCGTAATGTCAATCTAAATCTACGGTCTGAAAATACATAAATTAGGTTTGAATTGAACTTCATGGAGAGGAGTTATGAGATAGTCTAATCCATGCTTCTCATCCGCACCGTTGTTGCTGGGCGTGAAGCATCCAAAAATAAAGCCGTCTTGGATGTTCTAATATGACCTTTCCATACTACAGTTTTGATTGCAGAAACCTTTCACAGCGGTTGATCAGGAATGGACAGCAATAGGTAAGTTGAAATGGGGTAATATGTCAAAATACTCTGGTTTTAAAATGATTCAACGAGAATGGGGAATCTTGTTGAAAATTGTAGTATAAGCCTTGTTAATATTCACCACTTTGTTCTGGGTCTTCTTTTTGTCTTCTATAAAAGTCCAGAAACTCAGAAGGCGATAAAATATTTATTCCTTGCCGAGATGAATACGGAAAATGAGCTATGTTTCCGGATATCAAACTGTCGACCTTCCCAGCAATAGCAGCTTCAAGAAAAGGTTCATCACCCGGATCAGGCAAACGATTCTTGAGTGGTACAGTCGAAACAAATTGGCCGTATTGTTTGATGAAATCGAGCAATGTGTCTATATGATCTTCATTAAATTTAAACTTTGGCCGGTAAAGAACCTCCTGGTACTCCAATAGGATTCGAGCGTCAAGATGCAGGACTAGTGTGCCTGCTGAAATCATCCGTACAATTTCGCCGCCGGGGCCGAATGGAGTGAGCAACCCGGAAACGAGAACATTTTTGTCTAACACAATTTTCATTTTTGAAGTTTTGATCGTACCGCCTTGATTTCAGTATTAATTTCATCTATGGTTAATTTATCGGCTCCTTTGCGGACTGATTCGTATTGAAGTGATACCACAGCATCAGTTGTACGAGCCCGCCGAAATGCAGACAGAACTTCTTCTAAAGTATTTTCATTAATTGATGAAAGGATCGCAACTGGTCTACCATTACTTGTTATGATCATTTCTTTTTGTTTCGGCAACTCCTTCCATATTTGTGCTGATTTTGTTTTTAAATCTCGTATACTGAGAAATTTCATGATCACACCTCCAATCGAGTCTCAATTATATGCACAATTGGGGAACAAATCAAGTTTATTTTGAATTGACCGCGCTTTTAATGTTCTCTCTACGTTCCCTTAAGTAATAAGCACAATTGCTACAGAAATTAGCTTCTTGAGTAATTTCAAACTGACAGTTTTGCCATTTCATTATAGCCTCATCATATTAGACACGGATTTCACTGCCGTAATATCTCAGTGACTTTAGGATGTTAATTCCTTTGTGAATAGATTATTGAAGACGCAGCAACTCCTCCTCAGCCTTCTCCACCCATCCATCAGCTCCGCATTCTCTCAATACCTCTATTGCTTTGTTGAGATTCTGTCTTGCTTCAGGGAGATCACCTTTTCGTTTGAAGAAATCAGCATAAAGCGTATAGCTCATTCCCAGATGAAACCTGGTGTTGTTCCGTTCGTTGGCTTCAATGGCCCGCTTGATCCAGTCCTCTGCCTCATTCATATGTTGATCATCGATATTGAGGAGTATATCGCTGATATATCTCAATATATGTCCTTCAAAACATTTATCTTTATTATACTCATATAATTTGAATATCTCACTCAGGTTTACGCCCTTATCTTTGTTCATCAGCTTTGCCCGTGCTAGAGATGTCTTGCTTAGAAAAAGATGAGAGGGCATGATTCTAGAATGCTCAAGAATAAAAATGGCCTTATTATAATAGTTCTGCGAACTTTGATATTCTCCCAGATCAAAATAAGTGTCGCCAAGGAATTGGTTTGCAAAAGTGTTCC
>JAXHSZ010000402.1:0-2108 GCA_034190725.1 Thermodesulfobacteriota bacterium | reverse complement strand
CTAAAAAAGAGGGAATGGGGGGCGGTGATATAAAACTTTTGGCCATGATTGGGGCTTTTCTCGGTTGGAAATCAGTATTGCTTACCGTATTCATAAGTTCTGCACTTGGCTCAATCGTGGGATTGATTCTTATGGTAAAGAAGGGCAAGAACAGAAAATATGCAGTACCCTTCGGACCATTTCTGGCTATTGGCGCATTGATGTATCTTTTTTGGGGAAACAGTATGGTGAGATATTACCTAAACTTCAATGGATAGTGTCCATTGATAGTTATCGATTTATCATTGAAATAGCTGGAAAAATAAATATAATAAAAGGTATCATTTCACGGTTAGCAGTTCACAGTTAAACGTTCATCAAAACAGAAGGAAAAAGGAGATTATGGATGCTTCTTTTGAAGATTGAGAAGCCTTGAACAATTTAAAATATCTCATTCGAGCGATGAAAGCAATATCTAGTGTCTGAACGAAAACTAGGATTTTTCGTCAAGGTCAAGGAAGATAAAAATTTTAACCGCAGGAATATATTGAATATTTTGAGGATTAAAATTTATATCTGACGCAGAGATTGGCGAAAAAGACAGTTTTCGTTCGGACACTATCTAAGATGCTTCAAGCTTAATATAATCGATTAAATAAAAACCGTGAAATGTAAACTGCGAATCGTGAGCAGTTATCTGAATAGAAATTTATAATTGATACCTGAAAAAACTTCAATTCATTCCTTTGAATAATAGGGTCCAAAAAATTATGGTCCAAAAAATTTGTAAAATCCCATGAGATTTTTAAGGTTTGGCCTTAGAACCCAGATCATATTGAATTTGACAGTACTTATGGTCTTTACCATTGTGCTGATCAGTATAGCAACGCTTCGAATTACTGCAAATGGTATACTGAAGCAGAAATTGATGAGCGGAAATATTTTGGTAAATTCCATTCAGAGCAGTTTAGATTCAATATTCAGGGGAGACCCTGAAGCTTTTCATAAGGGGAAGGAAGGGTGGAGACTCACGAGACTCGTTCATTCTTTAAGTAGGGAAAGAGGATTCAACACGCTCTTTATCTTCGATAGAGAAGGGAGGGTAATTGCACACAATGAAGAAGGGATGGAGGGAACTGTATTTCAGGATCAGGACACAAATAAGGCAATTTCCTCAGGGCAGATCATTACAAAGTTTGGGAAGGGATATAGATGGTTTTACTGGGGAGTAAGTGACGAATTGGTGATTTCAGCTCCGATTCGGTTGGGACTGAAAATCGTTGGTGGTATGAGAGCAAACCTCTCACTGAAGGATCTTCAAGAAAGTATCATCAATACACAAAAGATTATCTTTCTCTATATTGTATTTGATGCTGCTGTGATCATTATGTTTGGAGGTTTTTTATTGTCCAGAAGTGTAGTAAGACCCATCGAACGGTTGTTGGAAGCCACGGATAAAATGGGTGGTGGTGATTTCAGCCAGAGGATGGAAGACAGCGGCGTCAATGAGATCAGCAAGCTGTTCATGTCTTTCAACAGAATGTCAATGCGATTAGAGGAACATGTTCTGTCATTAGAAGGGGCAAACGTTGAACTCAAACAGATTCGAGATGAGGTCATCCGTTCTGAAAAACTCGCATCTGTGGGAAGACTGGCCGCTGGTGTTGCCCATGAGATAGGAAATCCCATTGGTGCAATACTGGGGTATGTTCATATTTTATTAGAAGGAGTAGACAACAGTGAAGAGGAAAAGGATTACTTGATGAGAATCGAGGCCGAAAGCAATAGAATCAATTCAATAATGAGAAATTTATTGGATTTTTCCCGTCCATCAGATATGAGTGTGAAAGAATCGGATATAAACAGAATCATAGAGAATACAATATCAATTCTTTCTCCGCAAAAGATGCTCCAGAATGTGAATGTAGACCTTCAACTGGGACAAGGCCTCCCTTATGTATTTGTCGATGAAAACCAACTTCAACAAGTAATAATAAACCTTATAATCAATGCAACAGATGCAATGCCTGACGGGGGAGACATAACCATTCAAACCAAAGAGACAGTAGCTATACTGGGAGTGAATAGGAGTGGGGGTACACTACTGTCTGCAAGGAGAAAGGATGATC
>JAXHSZ010000401.1:0-2629 GCA_034190725.1 Thermodesulfobacteriota bacterium | reverse complement strand
CTTCTTTACAAAGTGGAAATGATATGGAAATGTATCATACCTGTAAAGCATTTGAGTTTCAATAAAGACGACTTGAGTCAATGATATTGTCCCTGAAGGGAGGGCAGGGAGATGGATGGTTTCACTCTCCTTATGACTCAAAGACTGGACACATGATGAAAGCCACTTTTCAGGAATCTTCCATGGTGCATAACGAGGAAAGAATAACCCATATCAAGGATATGTTGGAAACGAATAGATTTGACAAGATCAGAGCATTTCTATCTCGATTGCATCCTGTAGACATCGCTGAATTGATTGACGACTTAGAGAAGAAGCAGAAAAGAAAAGTGTTTTATCTCCTCGATGTGGAGACTGCTTCTGAAGTGATAGTAAAGGTAGACGACACTTCGAGGCGACAGATTTTATTCAAGATATCCAAAGACAAGCTGGCTGAGATCCTTGATGATATGGAGACGGATGATGCTGCTGATATTATTGGTTTATTACCGGATGATCAGGCGGCTTCAGTATTAAAAGAGATTGACCAGGATGATTCTTTGGAGGTTCAAAAACTCCTTCAATACGACAAAGAAACTGCTGGTGGATTGATGCAGACAGAGTTAATTTCCGTTAAAGACAAGAGCAGCGTTGAAGACACAATCAATTACATTCGGTCATTTGGCGATGAAGTGGAGGATTTTCATAATGTTTTTGTTACCGATGAGAATAATAATTTAGTAGGGATATTGCCTCTTCGCAAATTGATCCTGTCCAATTCAGAAACGAGAATATCCAGTATAATGACTGTTGATCCAATACAGGTCGCTGTAGATGTTGATCAAGAGGCCGTCGCAAAAATTTTTCAAAAGTACGATCTTGTATCAATACCGGTAACTGATAGTCAAGGCATTCTTTTAGGTCGGATTACGGTTGACGATGTAGTGGATGTAATTGAGGAAGAAACATCTGAGGATTTCATGAAGATGGCAGGGATGGGCGAGATTGAAGAACTTGTGTATACACCAAGGATTCTCAAGATCACTCAGAAGAGACTCCCTTGGCTTTTGACAAACCTATTGGGCGGATTACTGACGGGATATTTAATGTGGCTTTTTGAAATGACAATAAAAGATGCTTTAGCTCTGGTTACTTTTATCCCTGTCATAACAGGTACCGGCGGTAATGTGGGAATCCAGTCATCCTCAATTGTGGTAAGGGGTATAGCCATAGGGCGGATTGACATGTCTGATATAGGAAGCGTATTATTGAAAGAAGTAAGAATAGGAGCTATAATAGGTTTTGTTTGCGGGGGATTGGTAGGGCTGGTTGCTCCACTTTGGCACGGGACGACTCTTTTAGGATTTATAGTAGGATTTGCAATGTTTGTTGCAATTACCATAGCGTCGACAATGGGCACATTGATACCGGCTGTATTCAAGAGACTGAATGTTGACCCAGCAATTGCCTCAGGGCCATTTGTCACCACAACGAATGATATTACTGGGATCGTCATTTATTTGGGCATTGCTACACTATTTTTGAGGTATGTGATTCAAACCTAAGTTGAGCGATTCTCTCCTTCTACAAAGCTGTATCTTACTGAATCTGAAGCAAAAAACGTTTCAAACCGGACTCATCGAAGGGATGGCTTCACTTTCGTCCGCTCCGAATCGTTTTTTACTCCATATTCAGCAACCTACAACCTCTTGTAATGGAAAGAATCGCTCAATTTTGGATTTCAAAAGTCAGGGTATAGTTTTACGCTCATGTTCATTGTAAACATTTTAATGAATTATACTATAAGGTTAAAGGAATCGCCATAAGGAGCACGGGTCTATGCCTCTCTATAGAACCGAGGCCATTGTGATTCGGTCAACAGACTTCAGTGACTTTGACAAGATTGTCACCTTTTTCACCCGAGACTACGGGAAGTTGAAAGGAATAGCAAAAGGTGCAAAGAGGAGCAAAAAGAGGTTCAGCAATACCCTTGAATTATTCTCTTATGTTCATCTTTTCTTTTTCGAAAAAGAGAATAAGGGATTATCAAGAATAAATAACTGTAGTCTTATTGAAACCCATGTGGAGATTTGTAAAGATATCCAAAAGATGGCGTATGGAAGCTATTTTATTGAATTAATAGACGAGTTTATTGGAGAAAGGGAGAAGAATGAGGCTGTTTTCAGTCTTTTGGTTGATTCACTATCCCTTATGAATTCTAAGAAGATTGATAAGGAGATTGCTAGGATATTTGAGATTCGTCTCCTCTCTCTTGTCGGATACCAGCCTCAATTGGAAGGGTGCGTGGATTGTGGGCGGAAGCTGTCTCCTGAGGAGAGATTTTGGTTCGGTCCCAGGAGGGGTGGTATCTTGTGTGATGGATGCTCCCATGGCCATGAGAGACTCTCACCCATGTCTCTTGGTACTCTGAGGATGTTGGTCTCTGCCAGGGACATGGACTTCAAGAAGATCCATCGTCTGGTATTTTCCAAACAGGCTTTAAAAGAGAGTGAAGAGGCTCTTACTCATTTTATATTTTTTCAGATGGGAAAAGAGCCGAACTCTATGAAGTTTCTAAAGACTCTGGTACAATCAAACTGATTAATACTTGACAGCCATTGAAGCTTGCTCACAGCTCACTGTTTCATAG
>JAXHSZ010000400.1:0-2017 GCA_034190725.1 Thermodesulfobacteriota bacterium | reverse complement strand
CTTTTTGGAGGTCACAAACTGTGCCGCTTGAACGCCCGCCCCTCCTCCCAGAGCCGTACTCTTGTTTTCAAATGTCTCAAAACTCAAGTCGTCTGTGTTGACAATAACAAAATAGGCACATCGACCAAAGCGGGGATCAATCTGTGAATCTAAATCCTTTCCACTCGAACTCACTGCTATTTTCATGGCTAAAAACTCCTATTTCATTTCCCCATTAGTGAATAAATAGCGGTCATATGACATCCATATATATCTTCTTAGTGAGTCCCTGGGGGATATGGTAGTGCACGCCATTAACCATAATCATCAATGGGTGACCGTGTGCTTCTAACCTGTGCAACGCCTGGACTTCCGCCCCCTCCTTGATCCAATGACGATCAAACTTTTCAGCAAGATGCTCCCCAGTCAGTATCAGGGTGATTTTACCTTTTTCTCCGGTACCTAATGTGCAAAGCTGTTTTTTTACTGTCGACATCTATAAAAACCGATTCGCCCAGCAAACGATAATCGTAATCTTATTGATAATGTATTAATAATTCTTCTGGATTATCTTGTATTCTGCTCTCTTGTCATGACTATTCTGGGCTTTAGGAATTTATACCTACAAACCTCGACCCTGGTAGCAAAAAGAGTTTTTAGTGGTTTTTCGTATGTATCTTCCAAATTAATCCGTTTAGAGGTAAGGAATTCCGCATATTTTACTCTTATGTCCGGAGAGGAATTTAAAATCACTTCACCTTGATCTCGATTTCCTTCTTTTTGGCTTCCTCACTTTTCGGAAGAGTTATGTTCAACACACCTTTCTCAAAAGTTGCTTCTACCTTATCGCTCTGTACATTCACAGGCAAACGGAAGGAACGCTGGAAAGATCCATAGTACCTTTCCACACAATGATGGTGCTCGTTCTTGTCTTCTTCCTCCTTTTTCTTCTCACCTTTTATGGTCAGCAGGTCTCCTGAGACACTGACATTAATGTCTTTTGCGTCCAAACCGGGCAGCTCTGCCTTTATGAGAAGCTTATCTTTGGTTTCAGAGATATCGGCTGTAGGCAACCATTCTTCCGTGAATGCTCTGGAAAAAATTGGTTCTCCGAGAAATCTGCTCCAAAGATCATCCATCTCCCTGCGCAGAGTGCTGATGCCTCTGAACGGTGCCCACGGTACAAGTTCCATGATAAGTACCTCCTTTCGCCCCCCCCCCGGATCATAAGATTAATGAGTATCTTCATGACTCATTCATAAGACAAATAATACCTTACCTCTCCAGTGAGCTGGACCACAAGCCGTGGATGTTGCAATATGCCAAAGCGTGAAAGGATTGAAAATCCTCAATATTGTTAATCTGAAAACGGACATTCGGATTTGAGTAAATCGGGGTACAGGCGGCACGTCCGATATTGATGACCTGATTATTGTCCTTTTTTATCCCGTAGAGTTCGATCCAGGAAATGTGATGGTCCGGTGTGTTGGGATGCGGTGTTTCATGGCCCACCACAACACGAACAATGTCCTTGCCCGCCCTGTGTCCTTTAGCAATCTCCATGTGGGGAATGTGCTTTTCCTTACCCTCATCCCTTTCTGTCTTGATAATCTCTGAAAAATTCATTGTCCTCTCCTTTCTCGAATGTAAACCGGTTGATATAAGGCCTTGTTCTCATTCAGAATGAAATGCGTGCGTACTATAAACGCGGATCAATATGTCCCGGTCCTCCACACTCCGGCGTATAGCATGTGACATCTATGAAATCGCATTTCTCTCCGCATTCCGGGCATACCCCAGGTGGTTTGGAAGACGTAACGAGGAATCCGCATTTATCACATTTCCAGTATGTCAAACCACATTGGGGGCAGATATCTCCCTCAAACCTGCCGTCGGCAGTGTAGCCGCAGTGGGCACATATCCATTCTTTCTGTTCCTTTTCCATTGCGTCCACCTCCTTTTATATGGAGATCTCATAATGAGTGACTGATCGAAAACATAGAAAACATGAAATCATAGTGACTTAATGCTATATTCT
>JAXHSZ010000040.1:0-13533 GCA_034190725.1 Thermodesulfobacteriota bacterium | reverse complement strand
TTGTCCCGAAGATCCTTTGCTCGCTGAAATTCGGCTTCACTGATAGTAATTGTTCTGGCCATAGCTCACCTCCATGACCAGAATATATCATAGTGTCAACTTGAAAGCAAAATAGAATTAGTCTATAATAAACATAACTTCATTGCATATTATAGGGCTCTCCGGCTGATGAGTCAATCGCATAACGAGTGAGATATATCAAAAGTCTGTGCACGATTTTCGCAATTTGACATGTTGAAGAACCGCATCAACCGTAGTAAAAATTCGAAACAATATCAAAATTCAAAACATATTCGGTATGGTACTGTCGTTTTCCATTTCTGTCATTTGAATTTGTTTCGTGCTTCGATATTCGAGTTTCGGATTTCAATGCTACTTCAAAACGGATGAAATCAAATTCTATTTCAAATTACCATTTTTAATCGCACAATTTATGAAACACCGTATTTGATTGTCTTCCATTAAAGAGTTGTTGAGAAAAGGAAAGTTTTTATGGTTGATTACAGCATGGTTTCCATCCTAGGCCCTGGCGGTATTCTATCCGAGAAACTTCTTCATTATGAGTTTCGCCCACAACAGGTAAGGATGTCTGAATCTGTTGCAGATGCATTGCAAGACAACAGATACGTAATCCTTGAGGCAGGCACAGGGATCGGCAAGACCATTGCTTACCTTATTCCTGCTATCCTGAGTGAAAAAAAAGTTGTCATCTCCACAGGAACCAAGAATCTTCAGGAGCAAATTTATTTCAAAGACATTCCTCTTTTAAGAGATATCCTAAATATGGACTTTTTTACAGTCCATATGAAGGGGAGAAACAATTATCTCTGTCGAAGACGCTTTAAGCAACTGAAGGTTCAATATTCCTTACTTCATAGCGGAAGTTCTTCTTGCTATGAAGAAATCAAAAAATGGGCTGTAACCACAAAGACAGGAGATCGTTCTGAATTGGAACGCCTCCAAGATGATGAGCCGCTGTGGGATGATGTCTGTTCAAAAAGTGAACTTTGCCTGGGGCAAAAGTGTGAGAGCTTTGACACCTGCTTTATCACCAAATTACGTCAGGATGCTGCCATTGCCGACCTCATCATCGTCAATCACCACCTCTTTTTTGCTGATTTATCTGTGAAGGGGACAGGTTATGGAGAGATAATACCGGAATATGATGCAGTGATCTTCGATGAAGCCCATCAACTCGAAGATATCGCCACCAACTACTTTGGTATAATGGTGAGCAACTATAGGTTTGAAGAATTGGCCAGAGATATAAAGAAGGATTTGAGACTTGTCAGGATCAATGACAAGAAGATCAATCAAGCTCTTGACTCCCTCTTACAGAGAAAGGAACGTTTCTTTAACTGCTTTCATAACAGGTCTTCAAGATACCGTTTAAAGAATGACGCACTTAGAAACGGCGCATTACAACTCTTTGGTGATGTATGGAACAGTCTCGAATTCATCACAGCCAAACTCAACACTCTGGAATGTAAGACGGAGGAGATTCGGTCTTATTGCAAACGGGCATCGGAAATAAAAGACCAATTATCATTCATTATGCATATGGAAAATCCACACTATGTTTATTGGTGTGAAAACAGGGGTAAGGGTGTCTTTCTACACGCATCTCCCATTGATGTATCACATGAACTGAAAGCCAGATTATTGGATAACACAAAAAGCATCATATTTACTTCTGCGACCGTATCTACAAACAGAGGCTTTACATATTTCAAAGACAGGTTGGGGCTCGACAGGGACATCAATGAAATGTCCATGAGTTCTTCGTTTGACTATCGAAAGCAATCCATACTCTATCTACCGAAAGGCCTTCCTGATCCCAATGCATCCGGATTCGTTGAAGTCATATCTGAAGAGATTGAAAGGATATTATCCGCAACTTCAGGGAGAGCATTTATTCTATTTACCAGTTATAGAAACATGAAAGAGGTACACTCTCGGTTAAAGCATAAATTGCCGTTCCCTGTCCTGGTCCAAGGAGAAAACCCAAAATCATATTTACTTTCAGAGTTTAAAAAAGAGGTGAATTCTGTGTTATTTGCCACTCAGAGCTTCTGGGAAGGAGTAGATGTACAGGGTGAGGCCTTGAGTTGTGTTATTATCGACAAATTGCCCTTTGCCTCTCCTTCTGAGCCAATAGTTGAAGCCAGAATTGAGGAGATCTCCCGCAACAGCGGGAATCCATTTCTCGACTATCAATTACCATCCGCCATTGTAACACTGAAACAGGGGCTTGGTCGGTTGATCAGGAATAAGAATGACAGGGGTGTCTTTTCCATATTGGATAACCGCATATTCAGAAGAGAATACGGAAATATGTTTATTAAAAGTCTACCCGATTGTCCCATTACAAACAATTTAGACGATGTGAAGAAATTTTTTGACATGACCGGGTAGAATCTGCTATGTAAGTGAGTCATTCAAACCACCCATGAATGAATCGGAGTACACAGAGCAATCTATTCAATTCACTTGACTTTCCCTATATGATCATTATATATAAAAAGTATTGGTTTTGCTTTTTGAAAAGAGTGGCTTCAATGGCGGTCAAATTTAAATGTGTGTTCTTTCTGAGCATCTGAGTGAGCGTTAAGAAAGAAGAGGGGAATGTGTGAGTTCTCCACGGATTAAAATTTGACCACCATTGAAGCTTGCTGACATCTTTTTATTTCATGTAACTAAAATAATACAAAAAAAATTCTAACTCGTGCCCATCCATAAATGGCTATTTTCCGCAATCTCTGCGTCAGATTCAGATTTTAAGCTTTAAAATACCTCATGTATTCTTGTGGTTTAAAATCTTCGTCTTCCTTGATCTTGTAAAAAATATCTCATTTCTGGATGAACACTCGCGTAATATGCACCTTCTGAACCGCGTTTCTGTAAAAATTCGTGGCTACAATAGAGTCAATCGGAGATGAATATGGATTATGACATAAGAAGAGAGGACATTGAAGTTCCTGACATATTGCCTTTACTGCCGGTACGAGATGTGGTGATATTCTCGTATATGATTCTTCCGTTGTTTGTGGGCAGAGAGGGTTCCATCAAGGCAGTGGATGAAGCCTTGTCAAAGGATAGGCTGATATTCTTAGCAGCCCAGAAGGACCCTACTGTTGAGGATCCTAATCCGGACGCTATCTATTCCGTGGGCACAGTGGCAACAATCATGAGGATGTTAAAACTCCCCGATGGGAGGGTGAAGATCCTTGTTCAGGGTTTAATGAGGGCTTGTATAAAAGAATACACACAGAAAAGTCCGTGCTACAAAGTGAATATCGAGAAGATCAAAGAACCCTTCTTTACTGAACTGCCCTTGGAAGCAGAGGCTCTGATGAGAAGTGTCAAAGACCACAGTGAGAAAGTCCTTTCTTTAAGGGGCATGCTCTCTTCGGATGTCTTAATGGTACTTAATAATATTGAAGATCCAGGAAGGTTGGCAGATGTGGTCGCCTCAAATCTCAGATTGAAGATCGAAGAAGCTCAAGAGGTTTTGGAGGTACTCAATCCCATCGATCGCCTCATAAAGGTAAACGACCTCCTCAGCAAAGAAGTTGAACTCTCCACAATGCAAGCAAAAATACAATCCCAGGCAAAGGAAGAGATGACAAAAACTCAGCGTGAATACTTCTTGAGGGAACAGCTTCGGGCCATTAAGAATGAACTGGGAGACGTTGATGAGAGGACAAAAGAGATAAATGAGTTTAAGAAGAAGATAAAAAAGGCAAAGATGCCCAAAGAAGTGGAGAAAGAGGCGAATAAGCAGATGGACAGGTTGGAACAGATGCACCCTGATGCAGCAGAGGCCTCTATAGTGAGAACCTATCTTGATTGGTTGGTAGAGATTCCCTGGAGTATCAGCACCCGAGACAAGCTTGATATAAAGGCTGCCAAAAAGGTGCTGGACGAGGATCACTATGATCTTGAAAAAGTTAAGGAACGAATACTGGAGTACCTTGGCGTTCGTAAGCTGAGCAAAAAGAAAAGGGGTCCTATCCTCTGTTTTGTGGGTCCCCCAGGAGTTGGAAAGACATCCCTTGGCAGGTCTATTGCCAGGGCGCTTGGACGGAAATTCGTGAGAATCTCTCTCGGTGGAATTCGAGATGAAGCAGAGATCAGAGGACATAGAAGAACGTATGTCGGAGCATTGCCTGGAAGGATAATCCAGGGAATTAAGCAAGCCGGGTCTAATAATCCTATCTTTATGATGGATGAGATAGATAAAGTGGGAGCTGACTTTAGGGGAGATCCGTCCGCCGCCCTATTGGAAGTGTTGGATCCCGAACAGAACTTTGCTTTCAGTGATCATTATCTCAATGTTCCTTTTGATCTATCAAATGTAATGTTTATTACCACTGCTAATCTCGTGGATCCAATCATCCCGGCTCTGAAAGATAGAATGGAAATTATCACTCTCTCAGGATACACAGAAGAAGAAAAGCTGAAGATAGCTAAGAAATTCCTGCTTCCTCGACAATTGGAAGAGAATGGAATTACAGAAAAGAATATGATGATATCGGATGAAGCAATCTTGCAGACAGTTTCTCACTATACCCGAGAGGCCGGTTTGAGAAACCTGGAACGGGAAATCGCATCTGTATGCAGAAAGTCCGCCCGAAAGATTGCTGAAGGAGAAAAAGGACCCTTCAAGATAAGTAAAGGGAATTTACATAAATATCTGGGCCCGCCTAAATATCTGCCTGAAGAGGAGCAGGCCATCAGTGAGACCGGAGTTGCCACAGGCCTTGCCTGGACACAGGCAGGGGGAGAGATCTTACACATAGAAGCGTCCACAATGAAGGGGAAAGGAAACTTAATTCTTACCGGGCAACTGGGAGATGTAATGAAAGAATCCGCGCAGGCGGCCCTGAGTTATGCCCGTTCAAAGGCAAAAGAACTCAAACTCGACGCCGATTTCTATGAAAAACAAGATACACATATTCATGTTCCGGCAGGTGCTATACCAAAGGACGGTCCATCTGCTGGGGTCACAATGGCCGCAGCCCTTATCTCCGCTCTTTCAAAAATCCCGGTCGATAAAGAGGTGGCTATGACCGGAGAGATCACCCTGAGAGGAAGGGTCTTACCAATTGGGGGATTAAAGGAAAAAGCTTTGGCCGCCCTGAGGGCAAAGATCAAAACCATAATCATCCCTGAACGAAATAGAAAAGATTTAGTTGAGATTCCCGGTCACATAAGGAAGAAAATCAATTTTATCTTCGTCAGAAACATGGACGAAGTGCTCGATGCAGTGCTCTTAAAGGGGAAGAAGGTTGGAAATAAACGAGGTGGGAGAGTTCAGGCTGATAGAGAGAATACAAAGTAAACTCTCTTCCTCCCATCATGATATCATCAAAGGGATAGGCGATGATGCCGCCATTACACAGATACAAAATGGGAGATTTTTGATCTCCACGAGTGACATCCTCATAGAAGATGTTCATTTCAAATTAAGCTTCACCTCCGCTCATCATTTAGGGAAAAAATCACTTGCAGTAAATATAAGCGACATCGCCGCCATGGGAGGAATCCCAAGGTTCTTCTTGGTATCTCTGGGTATCCCCCGGCACATATCAGTTGAGTTTGTCGATGAATTCACAGGCGGTCTTTTAGAAACTGCCCAGTCCTTTCAGACCTATCTCGTAGGAGGCGACACCTCCCTTTCTCCGGATAAACTCGTTATCAGTATCACTCTTCTGGGAGAGACCCTTCCCGGTCAGGAGATCTATCGCGATACCGCCCAAATCGGAGACCTGATCTTCGTTACCGGGAATCTGGGAGACTCGGCCCTGGGGCTTGAGATTTTAAAGAACGGAAGAGATCTGTCCGGAGTTGAAGCTGCATTCATGGATGTAATAGAAAGGCATATCAATCCAACTCCAAGAGTTCATGAAGGAAGAATAATCGCTGAGAATTGTATCGCTTCAGCCATGATCGACATCAGTGATGGGCTGTTATCCGACCTGAGACATATTTGTGACCAAAGCAAAGTCGGGGCAAAACTCTTGTTGTCGAAACTCCCCACCTCGGACGCATTTCAAAAGTATGCACGGGACATGGCTGACCATCCAATAGATCTGTCATTGAATGGTGGAGAGGATTATGAACTTCTATTTACCGTAGAAAGAAGAAATGTGGATTTACTCAATGAAATGAAGAGAAGGTTTAAAACAAAAGTCACCCATATTGGAGAGATTACGGAGAGAGAGTATGGCATTACAGTCCTGGACCATGAGAACAGAAAGTATATACCCAAAAGGAAAGGCTTCGATCATTTCATATAGTGTCCATCCAGAAATGAGATGTTTTTTGCAATCGATGTGTCTATCATTCTCTCCTGGTAGTAAAGACGGTGTATCCATCCTCTGTAAGTCTTTGAGCCATTTCTTGAGCCGACTCCCTTGAACTGAAATACCCCAATCGAACCCTATAATAATCGGTATTTTCTATCTTTGTGGTCACTATATAAATATCCTTGTACCTCTTATCCAATTCTTCCTTTAAGAGTGTGGCATTCTTTCTCTCTTTGAATGAACCCACCTGGAGAGTATACTGTGAATCAGATTGTTTTAGCCTTTTTGTTACCTCCACTTTTACCATGGCAATTCCACTGTCAACCATGCCCAGTGCTTGTGCACCGGCATAGGAAAGATCAATAATCCTTCTTTTTACAAACGGTCCACGATCGTTTATCCTCACTTCTGTTGACTTGCCATTCTCCAGGTTCGTCACTTTAACATGTGTTCCCAGGGGCAGGGTTCTATGAGCAGCAGTCATATCATGCATATTATATACCTCTCCACTGGACGTTTTTCTCCCATGAAAATCCGATCCATACCATGATGCGACCCCTATCTGCACTTCTCCTTTAAATGGCGCTGGGTCCTGTAAGTACTTCTTTGGAGCACAAGAATATTGAAAGAAAAGAACGCCCAGCAGAATTCCAAGAAGAACCTTTCCTATGAATCCCATTCTATTATACATTCTTCCAGTCATTCCCTGGGTTTGGCCAAGATTTCCAGGACCTTTAAATCGAGGAACCTCTTGGAAGCCACAGACCTGATGATAGAAACAGTATCCGCCCCATATCCTGTTCCTCCCACTGCAATCGTCTCTTCTCCTTCAGGGATCAAACCCCCATCACAAGCTTCCATAATGATCTCGCATCCAACTTTCATTCCCTGGCAGATTCTGCGTAATGTCTGGGTGATAATATAGGAGGGATAGATACCGGAATGTTTTGACATGAGGGATGTTTCTAAAGAGTGGGTCAGAATTGTACCCGTATAGATCTTTCCGCCCAATTTCATTATCTCTTCCCTTTTCTCGCTGGAGAATTCATCCTGGTTTGGCCCCTTGAATCCCACTGAATGTGTAACCACAACCAGGTTGACATCTTTATCGCTCAATTTATGGGCCATCTTTAGACCAGTATCTCCGCGGGTGGAAGCAACGACAACATGCCTGTATCCTTCATCCACCAGATCTGAGACAATTTTCAGGCATCTCCCCGTGTGTTCTGGACCGCCCTTGTCAAAGTATTCGACTTGCCTTATCATGTGTGCTTCTCTCTTCGAAAGCATTACTGAACATCAATGCATCTTCAGCTTGAATCCACAGGTTTTGGGTTTGGAATACAAAAAGACAAAACAAACTCAATGATAACAAGTGTTTTTGTATGAAGGGATCAGTTGCAAGAATACAGGCCACATCAGTGTTTGAACACTATCTTTTTGAGGTCCACCAGTTCTATATGAAAGCTGCCGAAGTCTGTATGCCCATAAAATATCTGACTTTTATCCATCTGAATCTCCACACTCTTATCATTTGTAAGTGAGACAATCGCTGTCACCATGTCGTTCCTATTCAGGAATTCCACCTCTTTAATTCTTTCGAAAGGGACTGCAACCGTACCTCTCCCTTTTTTCCCCACAATAAAAACCTTCCCATTTCTGCTCACCCTTGTGCACTGAGTCGTTATGTCCTGTCTGTCTATAAAAGTGGCTGAAAACTCCTTCTCCGGCGTGGGGCTTGTACTCCCAGGTGCTCCTCCAATATCTCCCATCCCCGTGAGAAGAAGAAACCCCATAAGCAATGCTACTAGACTGAGTCCTTTCTTCATCAAGACCCTCCTTTCCACAGATATAACCTTCCATATCATTTGAGAACCCTATTGTTCAATCATTTTCCTCCATGCTTCATTCACTCGCTCCCTTACATCAGAGAGTGTACCGTTATTTTCAATCACCACATCAGCATGCTTCCTCCTCTCCTCATCTGAGAGTTGTGAAGATATTCTTGATTGGGCGTGTTCTTTGGTGAATCCCTTTTGTGAACAGAGGCGATCTAATACTGTCTCTTCAGAAGCCACAACTACCCATACGTGATCTACCAAGGGCAACCAATTCGCCTCAATGAGGATTGCCGCATCCAGCACAACAACTCCTTTGTCATTGTCTCTCTCTCTCTTCATCTGGATCTCTTCTTCAAAACTCTCATACATCCGGGGATGCACAATTTGATTCAACTTCTTTAAAGCTTCTTTGTCATTAAATACAATCTGTCCCAATTTGGGCCTGTTCACTGTTCTATCCGAAAGTAAGATGTCTTCACCAAATGTTGCAATAATATCTTTCCATGCCTCCGTATCAGGAAGATATATCTGGTGTCCCACCTTGTCGGCGTCTATTACATGGGCACCCAGCCCGGAAAGAATCTCGGACACTGTACTCTTACCTGAAGCAATCCCTCCTGTGAGCCCAATGACCTTCATCATATGTCCATTCTCCTTTCATAGTGAAATTTGTATAACTATAAAAGTTTACACGATCAATTTCATGAATGATAAAATAATACGAAATTATATACTATTATAGAAATATTAAATGAAAATCTAATATATTACTGTGATTTTTCAGAAAATCAATTGATTTTTCAATACTATTAACTTTCATATCATCAACCGTTAGAAATTATGACTGTTTTATCCTACAAACTCGACTCTTGTCAAGAAAGTTTTCTATTGTATGAAATCCTATGGAATTTTCTGTAGCTATCAAGGCAACGAGATTCTAAGGATTTGTAAGGGGATAACTGTTGCACATGGGCACTCAGATTGAGGTCAAAAAACACAAAACCAGAGAAAGGGTGAAATATTTCGATAAGCCAAAGTCCTTGACTTCTCTTTGTGCATCCCATATACTTTACAGTGCAACTCTGCTTTTTTAAGTGGTAAGTTGAAATAGAGAGACTTCTTCTCTTGTATCATCCTTTGAAAGGAACATTGTATTGTGGGGCCTATCCTTTTACTCTTCAAAAATCCAGGTGCTTTTTTCATTTTAATGATTCCCCTTTTATACTCTGTTATCATACATGAAGTAGCCCATGGTTGGGTAGCTGAAAGGATGGGTGACAATACAGCTCGGTGGCTCGGTAGAATAACATTAAATCCCATAAAGCATCTGGACCCAATCGGGTCTGCAATGCTTCTTCTGTTTGGATTTGGATGGGCCAAACCGGTCCCAGTGAACTTTTCGAACCTGAGGGATCAACGCAAAGGCATGATCCTCGTATCTGCTGCAGGGATTACCGCCAATATTATTATGGCGTTTCTTGCTCTTCTGATGATTCGGATGGAGATCTTTTCTCCATGGGGAATGTCATGCCTTGTACTTTCAGTTCTTGCCAAAATAAACCTTATCTTGGCATCTTTTAACTTGATACCGATTCCTCCCCTGGATGGTTCTAAAATCCTCATGGGTTTCGTTTCCAATAGAATGAAATACCAATTGATGCAATTGGAACCATACGGTATGTTCATCATTATAGGATTGCTTTTCTTCGGGCTACTCAATCCACTCATCAACTTCTTCGAGCAAATAATCCTTGGCATTATTAATATTATCATTTGAGAATATTCTGGACTGGGAGCCCTGAACTGCACAATTTGGGACATACTCTTCTAGGGTAATTTCATAAGGGATTCTTCTCCCATACCAAGTGACTCTAACATCTCATACGCCCATGTAACCTTTCCGATCTCCCTCTCAAAATGGGCATCACTCCCTACGCTGAACTTGACACCCCTCTTGGCAATATGCTTAATGATGGATTCTTCGGGCACCTTTCTGAAACTATTCAATTCTATGGCCACATCCCTTTCTAAAGCCACATCTATTATATCATCCCAGTCTGCTTCATTGATGTACCACGGATGGGCTATGACATCTATTGCATGATTCTTCATAAGGCTGATGATAGCAGTTCGGAATGTGGTCCTCACCGGACCATGATTGGAAATCAGAATGAGGTCGAATCTGTCCCTGTATTTCATGACCTTGTCTATCGTGGGAATTTCCGCTTCCAGCCCTACCAATATTTTGATGGGGGACTCTTTCTTTATCACACTCGCTTCATGGATATATTCTTCTATGGTCTCTTCATCTAATCCGAAGTTGTCCTTATTGTAGGCATGATCCGTAAACGCAATATATTCCATACCTCTCGCTTCTGCTATCTTTGCAACCTCACGCATTGTGCACTTGCCGTCGGAAAACGTTGTGTGGATGTGCAAATCCATTTTTGGAATCATATAATCCTCTTTCAGCAATACTGAATATCACTCCTCAGAAACGTGAAGCTCATAGAGTATTCATTGAGTGTTATAAAATAGAAAGCAATCAGCAAGTTTCAACAGCGGTCGAATCTTTTATCCGGGAAGTGATACACTTTTCGTTCTCATTTTTAGCATATTATTGCATTCTCATTGACATTGATGGAAACTCAATTTCGGATCAGGTGGAAACCATCAGCGGAATATGCAAGAGGGGAGAGATTGAAATCAATATTACTTTTCTGCCTCCTTTTGCTTCAGGGTCATTGCAACCGCTGACGTCCCTACTCCTACATTTCGTGCGATCTCCGCCAGGGCCACCCCCATTTCTCTGCTTAAAAAATATGCAATTTCCCTTCTCACTTTCGTCACCTCTCTCCTCTTTCCACCTTCCCGAAGCTCGGATTCCTTAATCCCATGTTTTCTACATATCCTCTCTATTACATCGTCTACGGTTTCCTTCTGTCGGCAATACCGTAACTGGCGATCCAATTTTTTGTCCGTATCTTTCAGTATCTTCCGCACAAAATCTCCACTGCCCAGTATCCTTGAATCATACCCAATCTTCTCTTTCTTCCCCTTCAGACCCAATACTTGTGACCATCCTCCAAGACTCCGAATCAATCCCCCTCCTATTAAATCCGGACGATGCCCCTCTTTTATCCCTTCCTGTACAAATTTACGGTATGCGACAATCGCCTTCCCTTTATCCCGCCCAAATTGTTTTAAAACATACTCTGTGTCCAGCCAATCGTTTTTCTCTTTTCCCATTAATACACTGTGGCCACACCACCGGTAACTGTCAAGTTTCTCTATAGTTTTTACAGTCTTTGCTCTGAGGGGATTCAAATGGATGTATCGGATAAGTTGCAGCAAATAAATTTCTTCCTCACAAATAATGGACTTGTATCGGTTCTGAAACAAATGGCCTGTTCTTTGATGTCTCCGATTAAATCTGATTGCATATCCCGTTAAAAGACTCCGCATAAATGAGGAGAGTCCACTCTGCCCACTCAATAAAAGCAGGTGAACATGATTTGTCATGAGAGCCCAAGCCACTATTCGAGTGCCGGTTCTTCCAACCAATGAACTTATTCGTGATGTGAAGTCTCCACGATCTTCATCATCGCAAAAAATATCGGTACCCTCAATCCCTCGAATCATAACATGGTGAAGAGTACCGAGAGCATCTAATCGTGCTTGTCGAGGCATAATACTTACTTTTCATAAAAAATCAGTTGAATTCAACTGATTTTTTTGAACAACGTCCCTTTATCCTGTCCAAGGAGGCCCTTATGAAATTCTTTACCCTCCTCCTTTACCCACCCTTTCAATATACTCCCCGGTTCTTGTATCAATCTTTACCACATCTCCCTCTTCTATGAATAGGGGCACCTGAACGACCGTCCCTGTTTCCAGAGTAGCTGGTTTACTTCCTCCTGAAGCAGTATCACCTTTCAGCCCCGGATCGGTTGTAAAAACAGAAAGTTCAACAAAAATCGGGAGTTCAACACCAATGGGCTGATCATTGTGAAAAAGGATATCAATGGTAATGCCTTCCTGAAGGAATCCTTTATTTTCTCCCAATTGATCTGCTGAAAGGGAAATCTGTTCATATGTTTCCTGATCCATGAAGTAAAACTCATCTTCAGTATTGTAGAGATACTGCATCGTCTTCTCTTGAAGATCAGGTATATCAAACTTTTCGCCTGATCTGAATGTCTTGTCTATGACATTTCCTGTGATGAGGTTTTTCAGTTTGGTTCTGACAAAAGCACCACCTTTGCCAGGCTTTACATGCAAAAAATCAACGATTATATGTGGTTTACCCTCGATCTCGATCCGAAGGCCCTTACGGAAATCTGATGTTGAATACATAATACCTCTCTCAACTTTATCAATAAAAAACAGCTCCTTGAAAATCAAACGATCTGCAAATCTTTCGGCAAATCTGTCAACTTCTCATACCCAACGGCAGTGACCGTTACCATATCCTCTATCCGAACACCTCCCCAATTCGGAATGTATACACCCGGTTCAATGGTAAATACCATCCCTTCTTCTACGGCCCCTTTACCGGTAGGGGAGATCCGGGGCATCTCATGGACGGCCAGACCGACTCCGTGTCCTGTGCCGTGTTTAAAGTATTTGCCGAAACCGGCTTTATTGATGGAATCTCTTGCAGCAGAATCTATTTCAGTTACATCCACGCCGGGCTTAATGGCATCAAAGGCTTTTGCTTGTGCGTCTTTCACCGCTTGGTATACTTTCTTCTGTTTGGATGTGGGCTTCCCTACGACCACGGTTTGGGTCTCATCAGAGTAGTACCCCTGATATCGGGCACCATAATCAATGATGATGAATTCACCTTTCTTTATCTTTTTATCACTGGCAATACCGTGGGGGAGGGCCGATCTTTTTCCAGATGCTACTATTGTGTCAAAGGAGACCTTCTCGGCCCCATTTCTTCTCATAAGGTGTTCCATTTCCAGGGCAATTTCCCTTTCTTCAATACCCGGTCGGATACTCTCCACAATTTGAAGGTAGCTTTCCGATGCGATTCGAATGGCTTTCCGTATCAATTTCAGTTCAGAACCATCTTTAATATCCCTCATACCGTCTAATCCGTCATCCAGAGCAATCAGTTCGGTTTCTTGGAGCTTTTCAGCGAACTTATGGTATGTCTCGAACGTCATATATGCGGGTTCAAACCCCAAACTCTTGAGTGGGATTTCAGAAGCAAAATCCGAGAGCGCCTTCTCCAGATTCTCATACTCCTTGACCGTAAAGCCTTCAGTCTGTTCAGACGCCTGAGAGATATACCTGGAACCGGTGAGAAAATAACTTCCGTTCTTTGTGATCAATATGCATCCTTCACTTCCTGTAAAGCCGCTCAAGTATCT
>JAXHSZ010000004.1:0-2894 GCA_034190725.1 Thermodesulfobacteriota bacterium | reverse complement strand
CCTACTGTGAGGCTGTATCTTACTGAATCTGAAGCAAAAAACGTTTCGAATCGAACTCACTGAAGGGGTGGCTTCACTTTCGTCCACTTCGAATCGTTTTTTACTCCATATTCAGCAATATACAACCTCTCGTGACAGAAAGAATCGCTCAATTTAGGTATAATAACTTTGGATCCAGGAGATGAAGATCATAAGGTTTGCTTTAACAACTACCACATAGAAGAGCAAGGGATCTCGGTACTAAGACGATTTAGACTTGCTCGTATTACGCAAGAAGCCTAAGATCAGGGTGCCTTCTTAACTCAAAAGGATTTGGCTTTGAAGAAATACCCCATGTGTCTGTCCCATTCTTTGATGGGAAGTCCCTTAAAAAAACTCTGCCGTCACAAAATGGGGCGAACCTATGAATCCCTATAGCCAAAAAACATGAACAGAAAAGACGTATGAACCTGTAAAGCATAAAACTTTTAAATCAGCTGTCACCTTATTCCTGGCGAGGGAATTCCCCAATCTTACAGGGCCTCTCACCAGGAAAACTTTTGTCAATGCACTCAAGTCTATCGTTTAAAATGTTATTGCGGAAGCAGATCTCTCTGTTATTCTACAAAGAAGTCGATCACTTATCTCAAAACTGATATTGCAATATGAAAAAGAGCATGATACAAGTTTGTCAAGAAGGGAAAATCTTTATGATATAGGGCCAACCGTGAGTAAAAAAAATCAAACTCGACGATAAATCCCCTTCTGATGTGGCTAGAGAAACTCATCATAGCCTGAATGATGTTGATAGATATACCTTAGATTTTGAACGAACCAATTTCTGTCTGAAAAAGGGTTGACCGTTAATAAAACATCTTTCGCCACATCTTTTACAAATAACTTGGTTGTGGAATACATTAGTCTCATTAAGAATCTTAGAACCGCTAAATCTACCCAATCTGAGGAACACGAAAAAATTGGGAGAACTACTCTCCAACCTCCCTTTCTAACAGCTCTTTTGACCTAATAGGTCACGTAACCTAATTTATGGGTGAATACTCACTGGAAATTGAGGGATAGTCCCATGTCCGAAAAGTCAACGCACAAAGAACTAGACTAAAAACATAAGGAGGTTGAGAAGGAGTGCTGAACCACAGGCGAGTTGAGAATGGTTTAAATAGGGGTGAAAGGGTATACAGAGAGGTGTTTGATGCGTTCTTGGACGGAATGCTCATAATCGATCTCGAAGGGACCATTATTGATATCAATGATGCCTTTTGCAAGATAGCCGGTCATTCTTATGATGAATTGGTAGAGACGAATATTAGAGATTTAATATATCCCCGCCATTGGTGTGATCTGAATGAATTTATGTCAAAGATTCAAAGAAGAGGAAAAGCACAACTGAAAGGAGCAAAAATCCAAAAAGATAACTCGGCTTTTACGGTAGAGGTTTATGGTGTAAAGTTGAGCGACTATGATAAGCTCTCTTTTGTTGTGACAGTGCGAGACATCTTCGATAATGCCCCAACGGAAGAATCCATCAGGGAGAGTGAGAGAAGATATAAGACCATCCTTGAAAATGCACCTCTTGGCATTTCTATAATGAGAGATGATCTGATTTTCGAGTATTTCAACCCAAAATTTACTGAGATTTTCGGTTACACCAAAGAGGATCTTCCTGATAAGAAGACCTGGTTTAACAAAGCGTATCCTGATGAAGCATACAGAAAAAAGGCCGCATATACCTGGGAGAATGATCTGGTCAAAAGTGAAAAGATTGGAGAAGTTGAACCGAGGACATTCACGGTGAGATGTAAGAATGGCCTGGATAAAATTATCCGTTTCAGGGTTGTATCACTAGAGCACGGGGGGCAACTACTCACATATGAAAATATTACAACCAAATCAATGACCAAAGCAGCATTACGACAGAGTGAGAAGAGATTCAGGGATCTGGCGAATCTCTTGCCGCAAACTATTTTTGAAACAGACAGGAAAGGAAATATTACTTTTGTGAATCGTAATGGTCTCAAATCTTTTGGTTATTCTCAGGAAGACATTGATAATGGTTTGAATGCCATTCAATTATATATTCCTGAGGACAGGGAAGAGGTTATTAGGATTTCTCAGACAATACTGAGAGGAAAAAATATTGAAGAAGTTGAATTCACAGCTCTGAGGAAAGATGGCAGCACATTTCCCATCCTTATATATCCCGATGTTATCATGGGCCAGGATAAACCATCGGGTTTAAGAGGAATCCTTTTGGACATGACTGAGCGTAAACGAGCAGAGAAAGCATTGAAAGACTCTGAAGAGAAATATCGCGTCGTTGTAGAGAATGCCAATGAAGGTATTACTGTAGTACAGGATGGGACATTGAGGTTTGTTAATAATTTTATTATAGACCTTCTTGGTTACTCCAAAGACAAATTAACTTCTCAGCCCTTTATAGAGTTCGTCCATCCTGATGACAGAGAGTTGGTGATGAGACACTATGATGAAAGTCTCAAAGTAGAGAAGATAGCAAAAAAATACAATTTGAGAGTAGTCGATAAGAATGGGAATATTAAATGGGTACAAAACAGTGGAGTGATAATCGAATGGGCGGAGAGACCTGCAACACTGAATTTCTTAATCGATATCACTGAGCAAAAGCAAACATTATATGCACTTCAGGAGATTGAGGAGACCCAGAAAGCAATTCTTGCTGCGTCTCCAGTGGGCATTGGTTTAGTACGTAATAGAATCGTTTTTTGGGTCAACAAGGCAATGTATGATATGCTGGGTTATGAAGAAGGTTCTTTATTAGGGGAACCCGCAAGAGTATTCTATCCCAATGATGAAGAATACGAGCGTGTTGGTTGTGAGTTGTATCCCATTATTGAAAAAAGGGGGACAGGAAAAGTAGA
>JAXHSZ010000399.1:0-12514 GCA_034190725.1 Thermodesulfobacteriota bacterium | reverse complement strand
GGATTTGAATAAGGAGATAATGATTGCCGCGATATCGCGGCAATCATTATGTGCCAACACTTTATCCTTTTTTCTTTTTTGCTTTTTTCTCCAAGATTTCCCTTGCAAAGACTGCCGCGCCGAGGGCGCCCACTATTTGTGGTTCAAAGCATATATTCGCCTTGAGTCCGACCTTTTCCTCTATTCTCTTCACCACACCGACGTTCTTTGCGATACCTCCGCTGATGACGAAGTCCCCTTCGATTCCCACCCTCTTCAACAGCGTGTATACTCTGTCCGCCAATGCCTCACACGCGCCTGCCAGTATGTCGTTTTTATGTGTGCCCTCATGCAGATATCCAAGAACTTCCGTACGTGCAAAGACAACACAGGTACTGCTTAGCGGGGCCAGCTTCTTCTGGATGTCCAGGGAGAATCCTCCCATATCATTGAGAGGTGTGTCCAGAAGTTCTGACATGATCTCCATGGATCTTCCGGCACCCGCAGCACACTTGTCGTTCATGGCAAAGTTTGTCACTTTTCCATTTTCATCACAACGAATGGCTTTACAGTCTTGTCCACCCATATCCAATATCAACCGCACACTGGGGAAAAACCAATTTGCTCCTTTTGCATGGCATGTGATTTCCGTGATATTTTTATTAGAAAAAGGGACAACGACCCTTCCGTATCCCGTGGATACGATAAAATCGAGATCATCGAAGGACACTCCCGCCTCTTTTAAAGTTTTATCCATAGTCTCTTGAGCGGTTTCACTGCTGTCGGGACCTGTTGGTATGATACTCCAACCCAATATTTCATTGTCTTTCAAAATGAGAGATTTACCTGTCAAAGATCCTACATCTACGCCAGCTGTTATCATTTTACGCCCTCCTTTCTCTTGCCAGTAAAGCAGCACCCAGGGCGCCAACAATATCAGGTTCTTCCGGTACTACAAGCTCTGAATCCATGAGTTCCTTGAGAATTGACACAAGACCCACATTTTTAGCGATCCCGCCTATAACGATTATTTTACCTTCAAGGAGAATACGGTTCGCCAACCCAAAGATCCTTGAAGCGATCGACTTGTGAATTCCTTTCAATATGTCGTACTTAGGCATCTTTCTGTGAATCATGGACACAACCTCGGATTCGGCAAAGACAGCGCACATAGAGGTGACTTCAATGTCCTGGGTGGATTGCAGAGAGAGTTCACCCATCTCTTCCGGTTTCACCCTCAATGCCTTGGCCATTGCGTCCAGAAAGATGCCTGTTCCGGATGCACATTTGTCGTTTAGCGCAAAATCAACGACGTTTCCATCAGCGTCACACTTTATTGCCCGGCAATTCTCTCCGCCAATGTCGATGATGCCCCCTATACTTGGATAGAGATGCAGGGCACCCTTTGTATCACACATGACCTCCGTTGCCTGACCCGACTCGAAAGGCACTTTCTTTTTCCCTGCTCCCGTAGCCACAATAGATTCAACATCTTTCAATGAAATCCCCGCCTTATTCAAAGCTGCATCCATCGCCTTCCGGGAAGCGCCTTCAATATCGACTCCTGTACTCAGGACCTCATTTGACATGATCTTGTCCTGATTCAGCAGTACCACTTTTGTTACTAAAGATCCTACGTCTATTCCTGCTGTTACCATATTCAACTCCTTTACAACATCTCTATGAAAGCTTGAACTCTTGTCTTCAACTGCCCCAGTCCTGAAAGACTATGATCCGTCTCCAATATCAATACAGGGGCTTTTTCTTCCAGTTGTTTCTTGATAGTGGCCGATTCGTATACGAACGGGTGACAGTATTTAATGTTGAAATAGATGATACCGTCAACATTAAAATCGTCGATAAGTTCATTCATGTAGTCATACCTGTTGCTTACAGGGTGGGTATGACCACAAACGGACCGTTCCAAATTGAACCTGGCAATCGCTTCCATCGGATTACTGTTTGGTTTTGTTTCATACCAGAAGTATTTGGTAGACGTACAGAAATCATCGGCCACTACAACACCGCCCATCTCTTCCACCAGTTCTATGAGGGTGGGGTTGTCCATGACACTCCCGGTAAGCATGATTCTCGGCCCATCTCCATCTTTGATTTCCCTGTCTTTCACTTCATCGATTATTTCTTTCAATAAGAGGTTTGCCTTTTCCTTCGGCATCAACATGGACGCCATGGATACCCGTAAGAACTCAGATCCTGCGATAGCCGGAATGTCTCTCATTCTTAAGGCATTCAGCTCCTTGAGCAATCTCCTCGTCTCATCAAAAAGTTCTATGGAGTTCTTCAGAGCGTCATCCGTTATTTTTGTGCCACTCAGATCTTCCATGAGTTCTTTGAATTTCTCAAGCTCATGAAGATAGAATTGTATGCCCGATTCATCATACATCTTTTGAGGGTTGTTCACCATGTAACAGGGCACTGAGTCTATATAACTGTCCCACATGTTGTAAAGATGTCGAACTGCATCACAAGTGTTACACAGTACCATTGTGTCCAGGAAGTCGAATTTCTTGTCCATGCTCAGATCAAATATGTTCCTGACGAATTCACATGCACATGGTTGAAAGTAGGAGTCGGCCTTTGAAATGGGTTCCGGAGTACCGAAAGTAGGGTAGGGCAACATCCCTGCGGCATGAATTATCTCTTCAGGAACATAGAGACATCTGTGTCCCACTATCTTTTTCCCGTCCTTTTTCCACTCGTCAATCTCTTTTTGTGGATTTTCGAATATGTCCATCAATTTTTCTAGCGATCCCATAGATTACCTCCTTTTGCTGGCCAGCAGGGCTTCAATAAAAGAATCAAGGTTTGCCTTTGAAGTTGCATCATCATATTCTCTTATATCTAAACCATCCAGGTCAAAGATGGTCGTCGGCACCCCGGTATTTTCATAAACTGTATCCTTGGCCAATCTCATGTATCCCGGCAAAAGACCGCAACTTCTCTTGACAACTCCCACGAGCCCGTCAACCTTAAAATCATTTACAGCATCCACAATGAAGTCCAACATATTTTCCGCGGTTGGATTGACGATATCGATTAACGCCTTGTAAGCGAGACTCTTGAGGGGTTGGTCTGGATCCAGAATGGCAGGATCATAACCGCCTCCGGCGATGTACTCGACCATGCTCTTCACCACGACTGCACCGTACTTCTCCCCATAATTAAGAAGTCCCATGTTGTAGAATGGCGGTACTCCGAACCACATGAGTCGCAGCTTTTCGTCCTCGAGAACGCCTTCTTTTCTCTCTACTTTACCTTTTAATTCCTCTAATAATCTCTCAAAGAGAGTCACACCAAGCTGTGTGCCGGGAAGCTGAATAAGTGGATATGCAGCGGTAAGGCCGTCAACAGAGCTTATGGGCGCAGGAACGGCTCTTCTGCAAACATCTATCTCTCTCCAGAGTTCAACCAATTTCTTGGAAAGGCGAACAGCCTCTTTGAGTCTGTCCCAGTCGACATGGATCCCTTTTTCAGCCATAAAATCTATGGTACCCTGCAACTGGCCTGCAAAGTAGTCGATCGCATATTCAGGAACATCTTTGCCCCAGGTGTTTATGGGAGCATCGAGAAAATAATAAGGAGCATCATGATAGTCGGCTGAATAAAGAAACGATTTTGTTTCGGACATACAAGGAAGGTTACTGGCCACGATGAGATCCGGTGAAACGAAGAATTTGTCAAGATAAGGTTCTCTCTCTTTGGCGACTGAACAGCCGAGAAAACATCTATGGAAAGCACACACATCTCTTGAGAAACCTTCCTCCTCGGCGATTTGCATATAGTGGCCTGATAACTGTTTTGCTCCTATCATAAGCGGAAGGTGCTCCAGATAGAGTACAGGTGCTTCCGCTGCATGGAAAATCTCTCTCGGTACCAGCCCGTAAGACCAGACCACCGGTTTACCCTCCATCTTGGCCAATTTTACCCCCGCATAATAGGCCCTGATGGCTTTACTGATCTCCAATGTTGTTTCCAAATTCTTCTTTCCTGGAGCAGTTACTTTAGTTGTCATAATTCACCTCCTAAGACAGGGTTTCCACATGCTATACTTGAAACGGATCTTTTACAGTGATACAAAAGGCCTTTTGGCCGATGAAAAGAGCTCTTCCAAAGAAACTTCATTATAGAAAGCCCCGATATCATCCATTGTATGGGCGTCGCTGTTATTCAGCAGCATCAGGTTGTATCGTTGGGAGAGTTCCTCCACCCTCTTTTTATTGATTTGACGATCATGCAGCGCGTTTCCTATCTCTATGCCGTGAATTAAATTCATATCATAGCTGAATCCATCATCACCTGGAAAAGGATAACTGGGATGGGGAAGAAATCTGAAGATGGAATCGTCAGGGAGAAACAGCTCTACCATTTCCGCCCACCCTGCTTCTTCCACTGTGATCTCCCATCCCGGAACGATCAGAATCGCACTATCAAGATCCTCCTCCACTATCTTTTTCACGCGATACCCGTATTCTCTATCGTCATGTTCTGTGATCGCTATTCCGTCAAGACCCCTGGCTTTGACCCTCTCAACTATCTTTCTCACAAGATCGACTTCAGGGTGGGTAACCATGCCCGTTGCTTCCATACAATGGGTGTGCAAGTCCAGCTTCAATTTATTTCCTTGTTCATAAAGTGAGTGTGAGATTTTGAATTCAGTTATAAGAAATCAGGTAATAAAAGATTTGTCAAGCCCATATAAATCATTTTCATTGTGAGTAGTATAATGATTATGAATCAAAATAAAATGTGAATGACACTCATAAACTGAGTTATCATTATATAATAAATTGTATAAAGTTTGTCAAGCCAAAAAAGTTGATATTTTTTATAAAATAAAATTTCGTTATTGCAAATATCCGAATTTTAAGAAAATGACCATTCTAACTCATTGTTATAATTGGAAGATAATTTCAAAATTTATCTGTTTTGTATTTTATCAAAAAGAGATTTTTTTACAAGGTTAAGGAAATCGAAGGTTTTCACCTTTCACACTTCTTTTAAAATGGCAAACTACATTTCTGCATGAAGATGTGGAACACCTTGTCTTCAAAGATCTTTTCAGATGAAGAACAAAAAGGCGTAAGAGAGATGATAGCTTTGGCAGTAGAGATGTCAGATGAGGTGAAGTGTTATGAGGAAGATGTCCCTCATTGCACAGCTGAAGTCAGAAATGCTGACTCGAAGTACATTTTTCTTAATGTGGTTTCACTATATGCTGGTAAAAGACTCTTCTAATCAGCGTAATGTCCCTAAATAGCATGAGGTCAGCTGTCTCTCTTTAACGTGGGGTAGAGTGTAGTCAGGCAGAAGCATAGGAGCCACTCTCTCCGTTTCAAGACCGGCCTCTTTTAGTTCCTTGTGATAATTACGGACATGATCAAGGGTAAGGGTTCCCACATCTCCTCTGGATTGAGCATACGCCGCTGCATTTTTCCCGGCGATCCGCCCAAAAACGATAATGTCGAGGAGAGAATTTCCCATGAGGCGATTTTCACCGTGAATTCCGCCTCCTACCTCTCCTGCGCTGAAGAGTCCGGGTAATGCTGTCTCACTCGTGCTCTTGAACTCAATGCCTCCGTTTTGATAATGGAGCGTGGGATAGATCAACATGGGCTCCTTTGAGATGTCGATGTCAAATCTTTTGTACAGGATGTATTTTCCTGGAAATTCCTTTTCTACAGTACCTTCGACGGAAAGTATATCTATCATAGGAGAGTCGAGCCAGATTCCAAATTTGCCCGTCGGTGTCGGAATACCCCGACCATTCTCCACACATTCCTTAATAACTGCCGCGGCTTCTACGTCTCTGGGCTCCCTCTCATTGACGAATTGCTCTCCGTCGATATTGACCAAATTCGCCCCGGCACCCCGGAATTTTTCCGTAATGAGAATGCCTTCGGCTTGTTCAGGGAAGACGACGCCTGTGGGGTGATATTGAACGGTATGCAGAAAACAGATTCCTACTCCGGCTCGATACGAGATCACGATGCCGTCGGCAGTGGCGCCATAGTGATTGGTCGTCATAAAATTCTGAACATGAAGACGCCCGCTTCCACCCGTAGCCATGATCACCGCTTTGGCCTTTACTATGAAGTATTCTTCCGTTTCCATATTATAGAGGAGGGCTCCTGCGCATTCCCCGTTTTCATTGAGGATAAGCTCCACTGCAGGAGAAAATTCTATCACCTTAATATCCTGTGCACGGTTTCGGGCCTCATCGCGAACAGTCCGCATTATTTCAGCACCTGTGATATCCGCTGCCGAATGCATGCGTTTTCTACACGTCCCTCCTCCATGGAGTGTTTTGAGCTGACCGTTAGGAAATTTAGAGAAATTACATCCCAACTCTTCCAGCCACTTGATAGCGCCGGGTGCCCCGGTGACGAGAGTTGCAGCCAGATCAGGATCGTTCTGAAAGTGACCTCCACCCATGACATCAAGGTAATGATAATAGGGGGAATCCTTCCATCCTTTGGTTGCTGCCTGAATCCCTCCTTCTGCCATCATGGTATTTGCATCACCATGACGCAACTTGGTGGCGATGATCACCTCTGCTCCCTGCTCCTGAGCAAGAATAGCAGCAGAAGTCCCAGCGCCGCCGCCCCCGATTATAAGAACGTCGGTTTCATAATCGACATGAGAGAGGTCCACGATATCCGGATCAACCCTGCTTTTCGACTCTAACAGATCCACCATTTCGTGGGCTATTCGATAGCCTTTGCTGGGGCCGATCTTTATTTCACGTCTTCCTTCGTCTTTAAAATCAGGGTGATAGTCGAGTATCTTCTCGCGTTCCTCAAGGGAAAGAAAGGGAACTTCTTCATTCCTCTTTTTTCGTTCCACTCTTTCAGGCCTTGTCTCTTCAACTTTCTTGATCAGTTCTTTCAACTCACGTGGGTACGGCATCTTATTACCTCTCTATCAATTCGTTCTTTCCTTCATAATCAAGCAGATGTGTGGTATCGTTCGGCATCCAGTCTTCAGGGGCCTCGGCAGGCTCCATCTCCCGTTCTTGATAGGTCTTTCGCAGTTGATCCGGGCTCATGTTTTTTAATTCTTCCAAACCAGTAGTAAATGTCCCCGCCTCTATAGCATCTGCCATAACCTTGAGATGAGAGGAACGAGGTTTGATTTTGCTTCCCGTGATTCTTCGAACCATCTGTGCGATGTGATATTGAGCCATCTCCCCCATGCAACGCACTGTGCAAAGTCCGCACTGGATGCAGTCAAAGGAGAGTTCCGTAGCCTTTTCGAAATCTCCCTGTTTGATGGCTGAAATATAGTCCAATACCGGGACGTCCATGGGACATACTTTGGTGCAGGCATTGCAGGCAACGCATCTGAATAATTCCGGATATCTCTTGAAGACTTCCTCAGGTGCGGATTCAATGGCTTCCATGTCATAGGTGGCCCGATTCGCCGGAAAGAACGGTAACTGACTCAGGTACATGCCGTCTTCCACAACTGTCTGACATGCAAGCCCTACACGGATGTGATAATCTCCGAGTTTTCTGTAAACCGTACCGCATGCGCCGCATATTCCACCCCGGCATCCACACCCTCTGATATATTTATATCCAGCGTATTCCATGGCTTTCATGATGGTGAGATTTTCCGGGACATCATATCTCTTCCCCATGATAAAAATGGAAACCGCATTCCCATCTGTGTTTTCTGTTTTATCCTTATATTTGTTCACATTCGCTTCACTCATTTCCACCTCTCAGTTATTCAAAAGAGTTGATACTTTTTTCTAGAAAGCCCTTAATACTATAAGGCTCAAAATCATATTTTTAAAGGATATTTTATATATCATGAGACGGATTCACTCACTCGTGTTCATCCAGAAATGAGATATTTTCTGCAAGGTCAAGGAAGACGAAGATTTTAACCGCAGGAATACATTGGCTATGTAGGGGCACGTTGCTACGTGCCCTTACATCTGAGTCTGACACAGAGATTGCTGAAATAGCCATTTATGGATTGATACTCACTACATTTTTACTCTTTAGCAAAGGAATCGCGCCCGGGTGATTCAACTGGAATTCAGAAACCTCCATGCCCAGCCCCAGAGCCACGGCTATTAATTGGGTGAAATAGAAGGTGGGCAGTTCCTGAAGTTTATTATATCTTTTCAATGCGTCACTCTGTCTTTTTCCCAGGTTATACTCACACAGAGGACAGCTTGTCACAAGGGCCTCCGCCCCTCTCTTCTGAGCGGATTCGATGATCTTAGAGACGGCTGCAATGCCGATATCAGGGTTGCTCAGAATTTGATACGAGGAGCAACATTCAGTGGATGCAGGAAAGTCGATGACAGTCGCCCCCAATGCTTCCAAGATTCCGCTGAAAAGAGAAAGCTTGTCAAGCGGTTCAATGGCTACGGACCGGGGGCGCAAGAGGGTACAGCCATAGTATGGTGCCACCTTCAATCCATTGAGAGGAACTTTAACCTTCTCTTTAACCTTTTCCCATCCTATATCGTCTCTCAGGATATTGAGAAGGTGGACAACTTCCACCTCTCCATTGTAATCCGGTTCCTCTTCCATAAAACTGTTTATGGTATCCCTCTTTTCGGAATCTTCCCGCATAACGAGATTGGCACGAGCAAGGGTGTTGTAACACATGGAACACGCTACGGCTACTTTTGTCTGTCCCTGTTCCATGACTCTGATCAGATCCCGAACAGGGGCAAGGAGGTGAAGGAGATCATCGTCTGCCAGGGAAAAGACCGCCCCGCAACAGTTCCAGCGTGGCAACTCCGTGAGTTCCACGCCCAAGGCAGCCATGGAAGCGACGGCCGAACGGTCCATGTTTTTCGCTTTTGTCTTTAGGGTGCAACCAGGATAATAGCTGATCTTCATAATATCCTCTCAAGAGGTGTGTTTTCGAAAGCAGCTTACCATAGCGATCTGAGGCGCATCAGTGAGCACTTCTTCGGACATGTCTGAAGGTTCAATGTAATTGGTGTTTTCCCGCAGGATGAGCTGTCTGATAGCTTCCAGTACTTTTGGAAGTTCGACTCCCCTTGGGCATTGAACAGCGCATGTATTGCAAGTTGCGCAGATCCAGGGGGTTTTTGAACGCATGACCCTGTCTTTTAAACCAAAGTGGATGAGGTGCATGATCTTCCGCGGTGGGATATCTACATGTTCAATCATGGGGCAGCCTCCGGAACAGGTGCCGCATTGCATGCATTTGTGAAAATTCTCTCCGCTCAATTCCTCCACTTTCTCCACAAAGTCTTTGTCATATGTTTTATCGGATATTTCTATGGTCAATGTGTTACCTCACTGTTCATATTGAAATCGTAAATGAAACTGGAAATATGACTGAACAAAAAAATATATCAAAATATGGGGCGTTGGTCAAGGGAAAAGTATATGATGCATATTGACTTGTGTAATCAAAAAGACTACAATATGCTTAAAAAGATTACAGGGGGGAGAAAATGCAGTTTACTATCAGAATGCCGGATGAATATGGCGAAAAAATCGCGTCACTCGCACATGAAATGGGCCTCAAGAAATCAGACATTGCCTGGATGGCATTAAAACAATTCCTCGATGAAAAATGTGGAACAAGCAAAAGCAAACCATTTAGAAAGGTACAACATCTTATTGGCAGTGCTGAAAGCGGCATAAAAGATCTTGGCCAGCGTCACAGCTATTATCTGGCGAGCAGAATGAGAAAGGCATCTTCATGAATGTTATTATGGACACAGGCCCTTGGGTTGCAATGGTTGACCGGAGTGAATCCATGCATATGGAATGTGTTCAATGGTTGGAACAATTTGAGGGTGATATTTTTTCCACAGAAGCAGTACTGACTGAGGTTCTTTACCTCCTTAACTTCTCCTTAGCCGCACAATTTGCTGCTATGGATTTTCGTATTAACAGGCGCAGTAGTAATAGTCCCTGCCAGTATCACAAGCCTTGCAACCGCAAAGAACCTCATGGAAAAATTTGCGGACCTTCCCATGGATTTTGCAGATGCCACAATCGTTGCTCTTGCTCATGATCTTGCAATCAATCGTATTGTAACCTTCGACAAAAAACATTTCAGTATCTACCGTCTCTTTAAGAGTCAATCCTTCCAGGTAATACTATAAATGTAAATAATTTCTCCATGTTCAGTTATGCATAATTGAGGTAAGTAGCTGGAAAGCGTTGAACTTGGCTTCACAGGTTGAATAATTTTGGTGGGTAGAGCTATTCTAAATGGTTTTTGACAAAAAATCCTTGATATGCTACAATTTGTCAAATTCTCTACAAGAGAGAGCACATATCATGAAACATACTGGGGCAAAAGGCGCAACTGACATACTTCATAAGATCGAAACCATTGAGAAAGAAGTGATGGACTTGAAATTAAAAGAAGAGCAGGGCCATATGACCCTGCTCTCCGTGATTTGGAGGTGTGGTTCGCTTTAAGCCTTTATCAGTTTTTTTCTGAAACCGGCCAGACCCAACAGACCGCTGCCAAGGAGAAACATTGTGGCAGGTTCCGGGACAGGGGCTGCGGCATCGTTGATGGTGATGTCGGTTGAGGCTGATATGTCAAGACCAGAAAACTCGTAAAACAACCCGTAAAACGACCCATCATACAGCCCAACAACACCCAAAGAATCCGTTCCTATTAAATCAGCACTGAATGTCAGTGTTGCCAGGAGCACATCATCGTCAAAGGCAAGACCGGCCCCTGAGACATTATACCCTCCTGTTGATGTGTCCCAAATAAAATCAGTTCCAAGGGTGTACTCTATATATGTAAAATATGTCCCTGGTGTATCCACATCGAACCCGAATGTCAGGAGATCCTCTCCGATCCCCTCACCATCGACCCAGACCTCTACATCAAAGGTCTCACCCACCGTGATGTAATCATCCAAAACATCCAGACTCACACTCACGGCCAGGGCCTGGCCTATGGAAAAGCAGGAGATAAGGAGTGTTGCTAATAATGAAAAGAGCAGCTTTTGTTTCATTCTTTCCTCCTTTGAAATAATTTTTTATTCGTTAAGTTGTTTAATTTTCTTACCGGCTTCTTCAATGTCGCCCCCAAGACAGAGAAAGAGGCATGGCAAAGGGAAAACCAGAGGGGCATGAAGCCCCTTCTGATTTTTTAGTGAATTATGTTCCTTGATTGAATGCCTTGTAATGGCCGTACCAGATTCGATAGTCATTAAAGGTTATACAACCGTCACCATCGTAATCAGCGTCTGCATTGTAACCTGCATCACCATCACATGTGCGTAATGATGACCACAGGATACCCCTGTCGGTAAAGTCAACATCACAGTCGCCATCCAGGTCGCCTGGGATCTCGTTGATCTCACATCCGCATCCTTCATCCACCTCGCCGTTGCAGTTGTTGTCTATGCCGTCACCGCACACTTCGTCTGCTCCGGGGTTGACAGCAGGATTGTCGTCATCGCAGTCGGTGTTGTCTGTGACATAGCCTTCGGGAGCTTCACAGGCTTGGGTTGTTACATCGGGGTTTCCGAATCCGTCGCCGTCAGCATCCTGGTAGAAGGTTGAGGTGACTCCTTCATCAATCAGGTCATCGCAGTTGTTGTCTACACCATCGCAGACTTCTGTTGCACCTGGGTTGACATCGCTCCGTGTGTCATCGCAATCGGTGTTGTCTGTGACGTAGCCTTCGGGAGCTTCACAGGCTTCTTCGGCTATCTCGGGGTTTCCGAATCCGTCGCCGTCAGCATCCTGGTAGAAGGTTGTGGTTACTCCCTCATCAATCAGGTCATCGCAGTCGTTGTCCTCATAGTCGCACACTTCTTCTGCGCCGGGATAAATATCACCACGATCATCGTCACAATCACCACTTTCAGTGGCAGTATAGAACCCTTCCGGCTCAGCCAGACACTGGCTGTCATCGGTGCCGTACCCGTCCTCATCTCCGTCATAGTAATAGACTGTGCATTCGCCTACAGTGATGTACCCTGTCTTCACCTCAGTACTGGTGTCACCATCGTCCTCTGTGACGGTCAGTGTGACAGTATAGGTCCCTGCATTGGTATAGGTGTGTTGTGGGTTCTGATCCGATGATCCCTGGGTGTCGCCAAAGCCCCACGTCCAGCTTACTATGCCATCATAGGTATTTGAGAGATCAGTAAATTGAACTGTCAGCGGCTGTGTGCCGGAAGTCACATCTGCTGTAAAGTCGGCCACAGGATCAATATCCGTCACTTCAACAGTCGTTGTATTTGAGCCTTCCAGTTCTGCTTCATCAGTTACTGTAAGCGTTACGGAGTAGACTTCGCCTGTTTGTTCCTCCGAATCCTGGGCATATGTATGCCATGGATTTTCCCCGGAACTGCCTGCTGAACCATCGCCGAAATCCCAGTCATAGGTAAGATCACCACCATTTGGATCATAAGAGCCTGATCCGTCAAACTGCATCCCCTGTCCCTCTTCTATCGGACTATAAGGACCGCCCGGATCGGCCACCGGTGCTTCATCGCTCACATAGACATAATTCTCTCTTGTCATGGTGT
>JAXHSZ010000398.1:0-3989 GCA_034190725.1 Thermodesulfobacteriota bacterium | reverse complement strand
GCCATAAGTCTGCTAGGATTCAAGACACTTGGGAATCTGGTGATTACCGCTTCAATGCAACAGTTTTACGGCGGGTTCAGCCTCTTTGATAAAATGTTATGGGAACATTCTGTGGGGGCGGCCGTAACAACAGCTTACCTATCAACGGAATTCAAATTACTGAAACCTGATGAAGTCATGGTTGCCGGATTACTTCACGATATCGGCAAGACAATAATAAGCCAATCAAAACGCGAAGAATACAATACAATTGCCCAAAAAGTCTATAATGACAATATAAGCTATTTCGAGGCCGAATCGGAGATTCTTGGTTTCACCCATTGTGATGTGGGGTCTTATCTTGTACAAAAGTGGAACTTTCCCATAGAATTGGGGAAGGTTATTTATTACCATCACAGATTGGATGAAATCGATCCAGAGGGTATGGATACATTTCAGGTCAAAACGATCGCATTAGTAGACATAGCCAATCAAATGATGCACCGGCTTGGAATAGGATATAGAACACCAATAGAGAACCTGGATCTCACCAAATTGAAATCATTGCAGTTAATAAATCTCACATTGGAAGAAGAATATGTTAATGATCTGTTGGAAAGAGTAAAGGATTCTATCGAGGAAGAAAAAGGGAAATTCTAGTAACTCACCTGGAGGAGATATGAAAAACCATACCACTTCTGAGACGCTCGTAGGACCGGAAGGAAATTTTGGCGAGATTTTGCTTGCCTTTTCAAGCAGTATCTCCTTGGATTGGCTTTACGACAATATACAAAGAATTAATGAAACTTCTGAGTTCAATACTCTTATTCATCTGTTTCCACCTCTCAAGGAGATATTCCAGAGGGGTCTTCGGGAAGACCGTCACGAATTCACCAGAACACTGCCACATACTTTTCAGACCCAAGCCGCCTATAACCGGATCTGTTCAGGATGTTTTCCTGAGAGTGGATTGAATGAAGATGCCATAAGAGATGTATATACCCTTGCTCATTCCGTGTCTTCATTTTCACCCCTTGTAATGCCCGTCATTCTGTGGCTCCATGACATAGGTCGCTTTGAAGATAAGAGAAGGCATAACGAGAAAAGCGCAGAGATGATCTCTGAATTTCATCTCCTGAAGAATACAGGACTGTCTGAAGAAGAAGCTCTCTTGATTCGAAAGGTTATTCAATATCATCTCCTTATAGGCACCCTGTATACCGGAGAATCATCTTATATGTCTTTTGAACCCCTTATTCGAGATGATGAATTCAAAAAAATCCTCTACAGTGAACAATCTATACAACTGTTTCTGGAATCACTCACCCTTTTTACCATGATAGATGTTTGGGGTTATCATATAAACGATATCTCTCCCACTATGATAAGCAATTATTTTGAAATAAAGGACGAGATGGCGGACATCTTTCAAAGAGGCGGAGATCTTGATGAGATCGCAAGTGGATTGAAAAAAAAGTCCAGAAAGCACCTGGACTGGCGTTTAATGGGGTATATGATGGCTTTCTCTAAGATTGGGAAAAAACCTCATCTCACTCAGGATTTTTATGCGGGTATGATACATGGCGGCTTTGAAAGATATATTGAACACGAAGACATTCATGTGAACTGGAATAGCTTCAAGGATATGTATCTTGACAGGATTGATCAGGTTCAGTTCAAATATGGCCTTGGCGTGCTCATACCGTTGGCTTATGGTGGTACAGGCAAAAAGATGCATCTTACAGACGAAACCAGGGTCAATCCCAATTTATTCCATCTTCTGGTCAATATAAATAAAAGGATATCAAAAGAGGAAGATACAAATAACAGGTGTATTCCTGGAGCATTGTGGAATGTTGTATTTAAAGGTTATCCCATGTGGAATCAAAAGACCGATTTCCATCAAAGGTTGAACGAACCGGGGCAAATTGAGGAAATCATAGGTAAGAGCCATGTGGATATGGACGAAAAAGAGGGCACGAATATCCTGTCTGTTGACTACTCAGGCTATTGGAAGGACACTGTGTAGAGTTTATACTTTATTGTACCGTTTCAGGAGTCGTGTTTCAGTATTCAGTTATTTCGCTTCTCAGTTCTGATACATGCAATCCAAAGACTATGTGATACAGCTTCCACCAATGAAAAATCTGTTTTTATCAATTAGTGACTGAACGAAAAGTCTATTATCACTGAAATAATACAGGATAAGAACACATATGGTAATTTGAAGATTCAGACAATTATCAGCGGTAAGCGATCAGATTAAGACTGTGGAAATCCTTATTTTAAGGGCTGATAGCCGAACGCTGAAGGCTGAAAGCTCAAAATCCTCATTTTACGAATGTCTCATTGACTCCTTGTAATTGCAGGTTTTTCTAGGGTTTCTTTCTTGTGCCATTTATCCGTAATCTTGAGGACTACCTTTTTTATGGTTGTAAGAGAACTGAATTCTTGGTCTGTTTCACCTTCAGAGGCTCTGAATATTCAAGAAACATTGAAGAAAAAACTGGTATTGAAAAAAATCAAAAAGAATATCCACTTGCTTGCAGGAGCCGATGTATCCTATTCCAAAAAGAATAGGAAGTTGTATGCTGCAGTAACTGTCATGACATTCCCAGAGTTGAATGAAGTCGAGGAGGCCACAGCTGGAGGCGATATTCATTTCCCGTATATACCGGGTTTGCTTTCATTCAGGGAGGCTCCAATATTGGCAAGGGCTTTTAAAAAGATAAGGAGAGTACCAGATGTTGTCATATTCGATGGGCAGGGCATTGCTCACCCAAGAGGCATGGGTCTTGCGACTCACATGGGCCTGATGCTGGACGTCCCATCAATTGGCTGCGCAAAGTCCAGGCTGTTCGGGACATATGAAAAGATCGGCAATACAGCAGGAGATTTTTCCTTTTTGAAAGCTGATGGCATGATCGTAGGAGTTGCTCTGAGGACAAGGACAAACATACATCCCATCTTCGTCTCACCAGGATACAAGACGGACATACCTGGATGCATTGAGACAATCATAAACACATGCCGAGGATACAGGATCCCTGAGCCTATTCGGCAGGCCCACTTGTTGGCAAATCAACGCAGGATGAAAGAACTATAGGCCACTCTTTACAGGAGATTTTTTTTCTGAAAATATGCTGCGAAAATGGGAAGTTATTTTTGCTCTAGCCCAGAGTGAAATAAGGCGATACCATCATAAATGAGATGGCCGTGCAACTTTGGTTTCAATGACTCGATCACAATCCGATCAAATGGAGTAGGCTCAATGCAACTTATAATTTTAGGTTCGGGAGTCGGAGTACCTACTTCAAAGAGGTCTGCTCCCGGTCTTTGTGTTTCCATAGAAGGCAAGCCTATTCTGTTCGATAGTGGAAGCGGCGTTGCCTATCAGCTCCCAAAGGTCGGCATCAATTATCACCAAATAGACCACATCTTTTATACACACATCGATCACCCGGACCATGTGAATGATCTCTCGGAGATCATCTTTGCCAATAAATACGATTTCCCCAAAAGGGAGCGAACTCTTCACATAACAGGACCAAAAGGTATTCATAGGTTTTATAAAAACCTGGAAAGACTCTTTCCTACTATTGCTGACCCGCCTTTTCCCATAGTGATGAAGGAGATGGAAGATGATCAGATGAAATTTTGGGATATACTGGTTGAATCCAAGCCCCTCTGCCACCAGAATGTAAGGTGTGTCGGGTACAGGATTGAGTTCCATGGAAAGAGCATTGTCTATTCCGGAGATACTGACTACTGCGACAATTTGATTGAGCTTGCCAGGGAAAGTGACCTGTTGGTAGTGGAGTGTTCGTTCCCGGACGAGCTGAAAGCCGATGGTCACCTCACTCCCTCTTTGGCAGGAAGGGTAGCCAGCGAGTCGAAAGCAAAAAAACTCATATTAACACACCTTTATCCGATTTGTGAAGAATTCAATATTGTAGAACAGGCACGAAAGACATACCAAGGTGAAATAATTCAAGCAGAAGATCTTATGA
>JAXHSZ010000397.1:0-5098 GCA_034190725.1 Thermodesulfobacteriota bacterium | reverse complement strand
TCATGCTATACTCTCCTTGCCTTTGTCTGTTTGAAAATGGAAGTCCATTGGAGGTCAAAGCCCATAGGAAAAGTTGCCAAGAACCTGCCTTTCCTCAAACTGTTGGCAGAAAATAATTTCATACACAAAAGTTGACAGTACCACAAGAGACATTCTCTTACCTAAATTGAGCGATTCTTTCCGTCACGAGAGGTTGTAGGTTGCTGAATATGGAGTAAAAAACGATTCGAAGTGGACGAAAGTGAAGCCACCCCTTCAGTGAGTTCGATTCGAAACGTTTTTTGCTTCAGATTCAGTAAGATACAGCCTCGCAGTAGGAAAGAATCGCTCAATTTAGGTCTTACTAAAAGCCCTGTTCTAATAGGTGGTGAATGTGAATCAAGCCTACAATTTGATCTTCCTCATTGACAACTATCAGCGACGTTATCTTGTTATTCTGCATTTTCTGGAGGGCCTCTACGGCCAATGCATGAGGAGAAATTTTTTTTGGGTTTCTTACGAAAATTCTCTCAAGCTCAATTTCACTGACTTTATCATATTTTTCAAGCGCTCGTCTTAGGTCCCCATCTGTTAATATACCAACACACTTGGATCTATTGTCCACGATAATGGTTGCTCCCTGTTTCCCCTTAGTCATAGTAACCAACGCCTGTTTAAAAGTATCTTTTTCGTTGTTGATGGGAAGATTTTCATTAATCATTATGTCTGAAACTTTTATTAGCAATCGTTTACCCAATACGCCTCCGGGATGACACATAGCAAACTGCTCTTTTTTAAGACCTCTCAGTTTGAGAAGGCAAATTGCGATCGCATCTCCATATGCTAGGGTCACTGTAGTACTGCTTGTAGGTGCAAGGTTAAACGGGCAGGCTTCCTCTTGCACATATGTTTTTAAAACAATGTCTGAATATCTAACTAATTTTGAGTTAGGATTGGATGTGATGGAAATTATTGGTAATCCTATCCTTTTGATTGCAGGGATGGTTTCCAATAGCTCCAAAGTATTTCCACTATGAGAAATCATTAAACAGATATCTCCTCGCATCATCATACCCAAATCTCCATGAGCTGCCTCAGTTGGATGAATAAAAAAGGCTGGCTGTCCTGTACTTGCCAGGGTTGCAGCGATTTTTTTTCCAATATGCCCTGACTTACCCAGGCCTAGTACTAAAACACGACCATTTTGTTGCATAATTAAATCAAGAGCCTTTTGAAAACTACTATCCAAACGATTCATTAAAACGTAGATAGAATCAGCTTCGAGTTTCAAAACATGTTTAGCAATATCAATAGCATTTTCCATCAAGAGACTCCTTTTTAACCATACCATCAATTTGTAACAATAAAGGCATAAACTCTTCCAATTCTTGGAAAGTTATCATATTTGGCCCATCGCATTTTGCTATCTCCGGCTTATCATGAACCTCTAAAAATAAGGCATTTATGCCTATCGACACGGCTGCCCTGGCCAAACATCCAACGAATTCCCTTTGACCCCCTGAGCAGATACCTTGTCCCCCTGGTAGTTGAACACTATGTGTCGCATCAAAGACCACGGGGACTCCAAACCTCTTAATTATGTCTAAAGATCTCATATCAACAACCAGATTATTATATCCAAATGTGGAACCGCGTTCGGTGATTAGCACTTTTTCATTACCTGTGCTTAGTACTTTTTGAATTACATTCTTGATGTCCCAGGGGGCCAAAAATTGGCCTTTCTTGATGTTAATGATTTTGTTGGTTTTAGCTGCGTCAACAATTAGTTGTGTCTGCCTGCATAAGAATGCTGGTATTTGTATGACATCCAGAACACTGGACACAGGATCAATCTGTTCAACAGAATGAACATCACTAATCACTGGCACAGATATTTCCCTCTTAACTTTTTCAAGAATGTCTAGTCCCTTATCAAGACCAGGTCCAACATAGGAATCAGCAGAACTTCTATTTGCCTTCAAAAAAGATGATTTAAATATATAAGGAACTCTTAATTTTTTACAAAGAGCTTTAAGCTTATCAGCCATGAATAAAGCGTGGCCTTCACTTTCAATAACACAGGGACCAGCTATCAGCACAATAGGATTGCCTGGGTAGAAATTTATATCTCTAACATTAAATCTATACATCTCAAATACTCTTTACTGGTGTCCAAATTACGTGTTTTTAGCGGAGTAGTAATATAAAGAACGCATAGGCTCTAGCCAAGTTCTATAATGTAAAGTAATTCAACAATTATTACGATAGAGAGAGCAAATAGGAATACAAAGAATCCATGAGAATAAGTCATTGTCCCATCTTGTCATAATTCTTTTTCAAGCAAGGAAGTAGGCTTAAATGAAGTTTGCGATCAAAAGAGTTGTTAGCGAGATTGATTTTATTTCAGAAGATCAGTTTTTTCAAGATCCATTGGAATTTAATCCAGGTTTATAAGGAGTAACAGGAGTTCTTTTGCTACTTTTTTTCGACCGACTTCATTAAGATGGCCCCCGTCATGAGTGTAGCCATGGAACAACGAATTATAGATCTTTCTGTTTCTAGTAAAGGATGATTCTGTTCCATCGGATAATGTGGATTCTATTTTGGCGAGATCAAAAACTGGTTCCTTCCCCTGGTATTTTTTTCTGAGGAGTTCATTGAATTCATTCCTGGCGACATTGTGGTCATACTCCCAAATGAATTCTTTTCGTGTTAATTTCTTGACCCAAGTTTTTAAAGTCGTTTTTGTGGTTTGAAGTGGTACAGTAATATGTATAAAGGTAGTTTCTGGGAATTGGGCCTTTAGTTTTGACATGACAAAATTATAGTCAGAAAAAATTTCTTGAATGGCGGTCTCTGCTTTTATATCTGCAAAGCAGAATTTAAAAAAAGCAATATTCACATTGTTTCCGATTCCTTGTTCCATATATTTCATAAAACTATCGGTTTTGGACTGCGGAATACCATTCTCTCCTATTTTTGAGTGGGCAAAAACACCAGCATTAAAGTGTGCTAGGTCAGTAGTTTCAACAATATTTAGATTTATCTTTGGGTTTTCCGTCATTAAATCAAAAATCCCTTTGATTATGTTGTTCCCAACTGAACGATGCCCGAAATAGATTTTTTTTGTTGAAAGATCTTCCCATGCAGAGGCAGGAACATCTTTTAACACATCATGATAAATGTTGTTTTTTCCCATTTTCTCTCCATTACAACTAATGATAATAGTTAATAGTAAAATTGTCAGTGATGGTAGCATGTAGCTTTTGATCATATAATACCTCCGAAGAGTGAAGAAGTTAAGTTAGCATAACTGGTTGAATTCTTATTGAGAACCATTCTCAATAAGCCCATTTTTAGGACAAACTAATCCATTGAAATGACTCGCCAATTTAAAATCAAAATCCTCTCTTGTGTGATTTTAGCCCGTAGCCGCTATGGGCTTTACCAAAGACCGCATCTGATCCTTTCGGTCTGCCCGTGCATGACCCAGCGCCAGCGCCATCATCACCGAAAGCGCCAAACCCATCCGGGCCTGCATCTTAAACTTGCCTCGAATGAAGTGCTTCTCAAATCTAAAACTGTTGTCTAACCGGCTATTGATCCGTTCAAGGGAACTACGGCGATTGTAGACACGCTTCCAACTCGGACTACCGTATAGTGTGGGTGTAAAGATACGTCGGTCTTTATTGATGTTTATCCGTACAATACGACCATATGACCCCACTTTGACTTGACCGGAGTATGTACACTCCTCTCGACCCTTACATTCAAATCCATACGCAGCAGCAGGACAACGATATTTTAGAGTACCCCGGTCCCCTTCAAATCTGCAGAAGGTCATGTCTCGCTTTTCGTCTGTCTCGGGACAGATGCAGTGTATTGTCCCCCTCTCTGTATGAACAATGGTATCAACACGATCAGGATAAACAGATCGTGTAATCGGCTTTTTAGGGTCGTAATCAGGCTCGGTCTTCTCTTCTTTCCACATTTCCCGAATGCCTATTATAGGACGAATCTCGTAGTTGTCCCACAGGATCCCCTTGGTTTTACCACAGTCAAGATCACGATCAGCTGTAAAATCCTCGCAAACGTCAGCCAATTCAGGTGTCTCCTCAAAGATCTCCTCAATCATGCTGCGCAGTTCTGTCTGCTCTGATACAGAAGCTCGGGTTATATGGAACGATATGGGAATCTCATACTTGGTGTCGGCAATAAGATGCAGCGTATACCCAAACCAACTCTTTACCTTACTCCAAAGCTTCCCTGTTTTCCTGTCTATCCCCTTGGTCTAATGTTTGCCCCAATCAGCATCGGGGTCTGAGGTCTTACCTGTCTCTTTGTTCTTGTGGCCTGTACTGTGACTGTCAATTGCCCTACCATCATAACCAGGATGCTTCCCAAAATCCGGAAGTTCTTCCATCAATCGCTCTCGTAACTCATGAATCATTCCTGTGAGCAGTCCGTCCTCTTCTTCCAACTTTATAACATTCTTCAGAAACCTCGAAAAATTCCAACTCTCCGGAAACATATAATAGGCAGGTTCAGGCTTACTCCATAATACCTCCATCTTTCCCGTCTCTTCATTACGCCTCAACTCTGCTTGAGCCCCCTTTTGTACTAGTAAAGGATTGAAACCACAGGCCTCTAATAAAGATGGATTTCGAGATAATTCTCGTATCAATGACTCAACGGACTCATGTTGGAATACTACCCCTGCAAGTAATGCATTCCACATGGCACGGACAGGGAAATCGTCCCTTCCTTTACCTCGCATCTTCTCAAGTTTCTCGACTACCTTCTCATCAGGCAGGTTGTCTCTCACCAAATAAAACCGGTCTAAATCCGATCGCCCCTCAATTTCGTTTCAGGAAAAGAGATATGGCGCCCTGATCTTTGCCATAATATCACCCCTCTGATTTGTTCTTCTATTGGTATTGTTTCCTGTGATCGTGAGTGTAGAGTATAACATATCTAATACTACTACGTTAAGTTTTTATTGACATTATTTCGATTTTTATATATACACTCGGGTATGGAAACTCGAGAGATAGAACAATTTCGGTTGAAGCTGGAGGCTTTCGTGGCTGATGTAGTTTTTCACATGGGCCGGAAGGAT
>JAXHSZ010000396.1:0-3022 GCA_034190725.1 Thermodesulfobacteriota bacterium | reverse complement strand
TGTGTCATGTTCTCCCATGAGAGAATATCGTCACCGGTCATATACAGAAGTCTCAGTGTTATGGTATTGGGGGCTTCGAGAATAGATGTATTTGAGGATAGGGTGAAGCCCGGAGGATTGATGATTATAGAATCAACCGGTGTAACAAAGGAAAACAAGGTCAAGAGAGACGATGTGGATGTGAAATACGTCTCCGCTATGGAAACCGCAACAAAACTGGGAAGCATCAGGAATGCAAACCTTGTCATTCTCGGTTCGTACATAGGTGCAACGGGTTTGATATCAAAAGAGATAATCATGGAGGAGATTGGGGCCAGATTCGAAGGAAAGGGGAAAGATAAAATAGTATCTGCATGTAAGGAAGCCTTCCTCGCAGGCCTGGAACTTGTCAAGTAACAAATCTTACATCACGCATTCATCTCTCATATGCGAGTGATGAATGCGTATCTTTCTTTTTTAGAATTCCAACACCACCTTTATCACTTCGTCTTTCCGGTTGATTGCCAGATCAAAACCTTCCTGAATACTGGAAAAGGGGAGGACATGGGAAACAAGTTTCTCCACTTTTACCTGGTTGTCCAAAACCATTTTCAAAGCATACGCATAATCAATTTCCACTGATGGACCCACGGATGCGATAATCCTGAGCTCCTTCCTGAAGAGTTTGTTAAAATTCAGAGCAGGCGATTCTTTTAAACAAATACCAAAAAATGTCACAACCCCGTCGTGTCGGGCAAGTTCAAAGGACAGGTTTATCGTCTCTTCTAAACCATTTGCTTCAACAACCAGGTCAGCCATCCGGCCTTGTGTAATGTCCTTTACAATTTCCAAAACATCAACTTGGCTTGCGTCAACAGTATGAGTGGCCCCCATCTCATGAGCCGTCCGCAGACGGTAGTCCAATATGTCCACACCGATTATCTTCGTTGCACCCATATTTTTCAACATGCTGTCAAAAAGAAGACCAACCGGCCCTTGACCGATCACAACCACTTCTTTGCCCCAAACATCGACGATCCTGCGACAACAGTGGACAACTGCACCCAGCAGTTGTGTCATGAGCATTGTTGACGTGTCTTTCTCACGAGGCATACGGAGTAACCTGTCTTGTGTGAGTGAGTGGTACTCCTTGAATCCGTCCATATAAGGAGGCAAGACCAGGACAAAATCACCTGCTCTGAAAGATGACGAGTCGCTGTGTTCCACTACTCCCACACATTCATGACCAGAGTAGCCTGGAGGAAAAGGATAGGCAGTGTCCGGATGCTTATCTCGAAAATATGAAAAATCACTGCCGCATATGGCAGCCCTTTCCAAACGCAAAAGTATCTTTCCATCTTCCGGTTCAGGGATTGGTTCTTCAATGATTTCTATCTGATGAGGAGCAACGATTTGTGCAGCACGCATTGAAAAATTCCTTTCTCTTCTCTTTATTTTTGCCTTCGGATGAGGTCATTTCTCTGTGTCGGGAAATCCACTTGCAGGATAACAAACTGATTCGGTTGAGCAATAGTAAGATCCTTGTCTTCTTCATCTTTCATTTCCTGTAACAACATACAATGCACATCTCCTGACTTGCCAATAAATTCCAACTCATCCCCCAATTTCACCTGGTTTCTGATTTCGACCTTTACTTTTCTGTCTTGAGAAATCTCTTTGATAATACCGACAAGATCATGGGTCTGAATGTACGAGTGAGATGAGTAATTCTGCATCCCACAAGAAGACTCCTCTAAGAAAAAGCCTGTTGTATAGTCCCTGTAACTCACCTTTTTCAACTCCTCCAACCATTCCGTCCTAAACTCATACGTACCAGGGTCACTCAAGTATCTGTTTATGGCCTGACGATACACCCTCACAACATTTCCAACATAATGTATTCCTTTCATTCTTCCTTCGATTTTGAAAGCATCTATGCCAATGTCAACGAGAGTTGGAATGTGTTCAATAAGACAAAGGTCCTTTGAGCTGAGAATAGAGGTGCCCTGTTCATCTTCAAAGACCGGAAGGTGAATACCGGGTCGGCTCTCCTCCATCAGGGTGTATCTCCATCGGCATGGTTGAGAACACTCTCCTCTGTTGGAATCCCTGCGCGTGAGATAATTGCTCAGGATACACCTCCCAGAATAAGAAACACACATGGCCCCATGTACAAAAACCTCAGTCTCAATATCCACCTTCTTCCTTATATGTTCAATCTCGGAAAACGAAAGTTCTCTTGCCAGATTCACCCGATAAATTTCTTGGTCTTTCCAGAATTGAACACTCCGCCAATTGGTAGTATTCATCTGAGTACTGAGGTGAAGGGGCAGTCCCGGAACCCATTCCTTTGCCATGGCAATGACTCCCGGATCAGAGACAATGATGGCATCTGCTTCCAAACGTTTCAGCTCAATGAGATATTCTGAAAGGGTTTTTAGCTCATTGTTCCGGGGGAATGTATTCACCGCAACATAGACTTTTACCCCTTGGCCATGGGCAATTTGAATACCCTCTTCCATCTCAGGAAGAGTAAAGTTTCCAGCGAAACTTCTCAGTCCGTAGGACTTACCGCTTAAATAGACTGCATCCGCACCATAATGGACTGCAACTTCTAACTTCTCCAGATTTCCTGCCGGTGCCAGAAGTTCAGGCTTTTTCATGAAAAAATTCAACCCTATGCACTGTCAGATGGTTCCTGCCAGTCTTTTGATATCCATTAACAATCAAGACAAGCATCCGTTCACGGTTCTCAGTTCACAGTTAACTGTTCATTAAAACAAAAGAAAAAAGATTTTGGGTGCTTCTTTTGGAGATTGAGAAGTCTTGAATAATTTACGAGAATCCTTTCAGGAATTAAAAGTAATATCAAGGATGCTTCAAACCTTATGTAATTCTTTGAATAAAAACCGTGAACTGTAAACTGAGAACCGTGAACAGTTACCAAGATAATAAGACATCTCAAATTAATTATCATAGTACTCATTGAAAAACAAGATATTAGTCCGATATATTTTCCATAATTTTCCCTTGACAAAAGAAA
>JAXHSZ010000395.1:0-6248 GCA_034190725.1 Thermodesulfobacteriota bacterium | reverse complement strand
TGTCGTTCCATCATGTTGAGAGAAGAGGAAGGAAATATATACAATTGTTTTTTGTCATTCTCCTCAAACAGACCTGCTTTTCATCTCTATTCCGGTCCATACCTGTCTGAAATGAGAGAAATCTTTGAAAAGAGTGCGTTTCAAGAGAAGAGTTGTCTTCACTGTGCTGGAGAAACTCTTTCTCTCATGAGAGATGCCTTAAAAATAAACAACAGAGAAAGAGAATCAGGGGCTGTTTCCTTTCAAGTGGGTATGGAATTCGTAAAAAAAGAAAATTACGAAAAGGCATTGGAACTCTTCGATCAGGCACTTGACTATCAAGTTGATTATGAAAACAAGGGAACAACCCTCATCTCCAAAGCTTTGTGCCACTTACGACTGCATGAGATAAAAGATGCAGAGGCAGCTCTTGAAGAGGCTGAAAGACACATGCCCTCCTCAGCGATGATTTATTATTACAGGGGAATGTGTGAATTTGAGCAACGGGATTACATAGAGGCCATTGAAAGGTTTCATGACGTTCTTAAAAATGAATCCGATGAGGTTTCTCTGGGGGATGTCTATTTTTATGCGGGGCTCAGTCACATTCATATTGAAGAATATGATGATGGACTTTCCATGATGAATCAAGCCGAGAAGTTTTTTTCAAACAAGAGTATTGTCTATTATTATATTGGAATCTGTCATTTGGGATTGGAGGCCCTCACCAGTGCTTTGGACTCTCTCAATAAGGCCCTTGCCTCAGACCCTCGTGAAGAGGACATGGGCAATATTCTCTTTTACTTGGGCCACTGTTACAAAGAAATGGGAAGATACAGAAAGGCTATTTTAGAGCTTGAGAAGGCCAGAGAGACAGATGATATGAGAGAAGATATTCATAATCTTATGGGTTTTTGCTATTTCAAGTTAAAAGAACATCATTCCGCAATCGAATGCTTTAGAAAGGCCGTTGCAATAAATCCAACCTCTGCAATCGATTACGCTAATATCGGTGTCAATCTCAGAGAAATTGGGGAGGTGAGTGAGGCTATCCTCATGTTAAAGAAAGCTCTTCATCTGGATCCCACTATCGGCTTTGCTCAAAAACATCTTCATGAATTAAGAGAAGAAACGAGTAAGTGATGTACTCATCACGTGTTCAACAAGACCATTGAAACAGTTGCTTTGATGATAGCTTTCTCTTTCATCGCACTGAAGTAATACGGAGAAGAAAAAAGAGACAATATGTCAGGACTTTCGCTGAATATCTTCAATGATGCGATTCAAGATAAGTCCACTAAAGGAACCTTCAGTATCCAATAGATAGAGCCACCCTAAATGGAGAAGACATTTGCTGCACACCGAGATTCTCCAACTATATCCAGCAAACCAACTGAATTCGTTTGTTGGGGGGCCAGAATACCTGCATCCTATGACTGATCTGAAACATCCTATCTCGTAAACAATTCCGTGAGGATTAAAAAAGGTATGCTGATGAGCGCCCTGTATTTCGATTCGTTCTCCAGTAGTGGTGATGAGCTGTCTGCACTGACGGCAAAGTATCTTTCCACCATCTTTTAAGTCTTCGTCCAACTCATCTTTGACAAGGGTTTTACTGACATCACCTTCGCCTTTCCCGGTTGGCAATCGGAAGGAGTATGGTGAGACCATATTGATTGGGTCCATATTTATGAAAAGCATGTGTATCAATACAGAGTTTTGCATTCTCCAGTTCTTTTCCTCTTTGGTGTTTCTCCGGAAACGAGATATTTTTTAAAAGATCAAAGAAAACAAAGATTTTACTATAGGAATACATTCTTATTATATTTCTGATTCAAATGGTCCTGTGTAAAACCTTTATCTGCCAACTGATCCTTACCGACTGTGAATATTACCTCTCAAGTAAAGTTATCAGTATCCATTTCCTTTGTAAACAGTTTTTGTCACTTTATAAGTGTTCACTGTTCTCGATTAACAGTCATGATTTTTTCAATGAAAAAGATTTTATAGGGATGGAAGCATGCTTGGTATTGATTCCTATTCATGAATGAGTTCTTTTGAATTCTTTAGGCTTCTGTACCTTTTCTGTACCTTCAAAAGCAGTACCCATAATCTCCTTAATCCTTCAGCTTAAGAAACGATTTGTTGTGAACAACAAACCGTGAATAAGTATACCATTGATTTACACCAAGACATGAATTCATCCGACATTACATTCAAGGTGTCACAAAACAATGTGAGAGTGGAGAACAATTTGGTCAAATCAAAAAGGACTTGCAGCATATTTAAATCAAAATTTTAGAATTCTACATTGAAAAAATTTTCAATTTCAGATATTAAAGGTCGAAATAATTTGAAGCATGTGAAGAATATCTGTATAATTAAATTCAAACGTTTTACTTCTGATCACTTAAAAAACTTGAGAGTCTAAAGTTCTCTCGTCATACTGGGCTTGATCCGACATTCAGAAGTTATATGATACTGATAATATTCTGGATTCCTGCTTTTGCAGGAATGATGGGAAATAATTTGTGATTCTAATAATTTCATCAAGTTAGAATAATTTTAGACTGTCCGGTTAAAAAAGTAACGGTACTTTTTAAAGCAGAGGTTGTATATGGAAAAAATAAAAATTCTCATAGCCGAAGATGACAAGATGGTAAGAAGGTTGTATGATGAAGCATTTATTGAAGATGTATTTGAAAAGCAAATCGTTTTCAATGGAGAGGATGCTTTTAACATGTATTTAACATGGAAACCCGAAATCATCATTCTTGATATTATGATGCCACTCATGACCGGTTACACAGTTCTACAAAAGATACGTAAGGAAAACTCAGATCCCAACACTACAATTATTATGGCAAGTTCCATATCTGATAAGGAAAATGTTGTTTCTTGCCTGAAATTAGGCATTCAAGGCTATATAACGAAACCTTTCAAGGCTGATGAAATTGCAAGAAGAGCGCTCGATTACCATCATCAGAAAAATGCCCAAAGAGCCAAGGATGCCATAAACGAACTTAAGAAGGTCAAAACCGGATGAATGGAGTCACAGGATAGAGTTATGATACCCCACTCAGCGGATATCCTCCGTACTTTTTAGAGAAATTATTCATCAAATACTTTAAAGGAGTGTATAAAGAAGGATGGAGAACATCGATCATATATGCGTGAACACTATTCGGATGCTCTCTGCAGACGGTGTGCAGAGAGCAAACTCAGGACACCCTGGAATGCCAATGGGAGCTGCCCCAATGGCTTATGTTTTATGGAACAGACTCTTGAAACACAACCCAGCCAATCCAAAATGGTTTAACAGGGATCGATATGTACTCTCGGCCGGTCATGGCTCAATGCTCATATACAGCCTTCTCCATCTCACAGGATACGACGTATCCCTTGAAGATTTGAAAAACTTTCGACAATGGGGCAGTAAAACACCCGGTCACCCTGAATATTTTCACACACCAGGTATTGAGACCACCACGGGTCCCTTGGGGCAAGGCTTTGCCAATGGTGTGGGCATGGCCATTGCCGAGCGGTTTCTGGCTGCACGGTTCAATCGCCCCGGGCATGAGATTGTTGATCATTACACATACGGTATTATCAGTGATGGTGACCTTATGGAAGGTATTTCCCATGAAGCTGCTTCCCTGGCGGGTCATCTCGGGCTTGGTAAACTCATATACCTCTATGACGACAACCGTATCTCTATCGAAGGAAGTACTGATATTACGTTTACGGAAAATCGGAATGCGCGCTTTGAAGCTTATGGATGGCATGTCCAACGGGTGGAGGATGGGAATGATCTTGATGCCATAGAAAAAGCAATAATCGCTGCTCAAATGGAGAAAGAACGACCCTCTCTCATTGCTGTTCGGACTCATATCGGATACGGGAGCCCTAATAAACAGGATTCCGCTGAAGCACATGGTGAACCTCTGGGTTCCGATGAAATAAAACTGACAAAAGAAAAGCTGGGATGGCCTTCTGAACCTCCTTTCTTTATCCCTGATGATGCCCTCAGAAACTTCCGTGAGGCTGTTAAAACAGGTGCTGAGATGGAGAATCAGTGGAAGACCCTTTTTCATGCGTACAGTGAGACTTATCCTGAATTGGCCTCTGAATGGAAACAATGGATGAATCCTCAATTACCAGAGGGTTGGGACAAGGGCATCCCTTTCTTTCCCCCTGATCCCAAGGGAGTCGCAACCCGGGCCGTTTCCGGAACTGTTCTGAATGCAATTGCAAAAGCCCTTCCCAATCTGATCGGCGGTTCTGCTGACCTTGCACCGTCCAACAAGACGGAAATAAAGGGAGAAGAGTTTTTCCAAAAAGACTGTTACCACGGACGAAACTTTCACTTTGGTGTGAGGGAACATGGAATGGGCTCTATTCTCAGCGGTATCGCCCTGCATGGTGGATTGATCCCTTACGGAGGTACATTCCTGGTTTTTTCAGATTATATGAGGCCTTCCATACGTTTGGCAGCAATGATGGGATTGAGGGTGATCTATGTATTTACCCATGACAGCATTGGTCTCGGTGAAGATGGGCCGACCCATCAGCCCATTGAGCAACTGGCTGCACTCAGGGCCATCCCCAATCTCACTGTGATAAGGCCTTCAGATGCCAATGAGACCACAGAAGCATGGCGTTTTGCACTCAGCAATAATAAAGGCCCAGTTGCCCTTGCACTGACGAGACAGGGTCTTCCTGTCTTGGATCGAGAAGAATTCTCTTCTGCAAAGAGTCTTCATAAAGGTGCCTATATACTGAAAGATTGCGGTGATGGAAACCCGGACATTCTACTGATGGCCAGTGGGTCAGAGGTCACTCTCGCTGTAGAGGCTGCTCAAACAATTGAGGAAAAGAATGTGTCCGTCCGTATCGTGAGTATGCCTTCACAGGAGTTATTCGACAAACAGCCTGACGAATATCGGGAAAAGGTGTTGCCTTCGAAAATAAAGGCAAGAATTTCCATTGAAGCGGGAAGCCCTCAGGGGTGGCATCGGTATGTGGGTGAAAAAGGAGAGGTGATCGGTATTGATCACTTTGGTGCTTCTGCTCCTTATAAAATACTGTATGAAAAATTCGGGCTTACAGCTGATTCCATAGTGGAAAAGGCCTTGAATTTGCTAAGAAAAGATTAAGAACTCTATTTATTCCATTACAGATCCTTCGGTTCAAATCCCCATTGATCGTGCTATGATTTCGTGCTGTATCTCAGATGTCCCTTCGAAGATAGTCCCGGCCCGTGCATCTCTGAAGTACCGTTCAACAGGATACTCTCTCATGTAACCGTAGCCTCCATGAAGCTGTACAGCCTCACCCGTCACGAAAGAAGCCGCTTCGCTTGCATAGAGTTTCGCCATTGATGCTTCTTTTCCAAAAGGTCTTTTCTGATCACACAGCCATGCTGCCCTGTAAACCAGGAGTTGTGAGATCTCTACCATCACTCCCATATCCACAAGTTTAAATCGATTCACCTGAAATTTACTGATGGGTCTGCCAAAAGCAACCCTTTCTTTGGAATAGGACAATGCAGCTTCATGCGCAGCCTGTGCTGTTCCAGCAATCATTGCTGCAACGGAAATCCTGCTTTCATTGAGCGCTTCCATTAATGCGGGGAATCCCCCCTCCAGTGGCCCAACCAGGCACTCACCAGGAACACGGCAATCCTCAAAGACGATCTCACCTGTTTCCGCGGAATGGAGTCCCATTTTTTCCAGTTTTCCCATGTTCTTCAACCCTGGTGCATCCTTGTGAACGATGAAAACCGCTATTCCCTTTATTCCTTTACTTCTGTCAGTACTGGCGGAGATGGTGATATAATCGGCAAAAGGACCATTTGTAACGAACATCTTCGTCCCATTCAATACATAGCTATTTCCATCTCTTTTTGCCGTCATTTCAATACCGGCAGAGTCAGAACCGGCATTTGGCTCCGTCATTCCAAAGGCAAATGTTTTTTCGCCGGATATGGCCACAGGGAAATATTTCTCTTTCTGTTCATTGTTCCCAAAAACCAGTATGGGAAAGGTGGACAACATCTGGGATGAGAGGGTGGCACTGAATGCCATGGAAATCCGCCCAATCTCCAGGTTGATTATTGCATCACAGACTTTATCGGCTCCTGCGCCACCATACTTTTCATCATAGGTAACGCAGAGATATCCTTGGGCACCCATCTTCGGGTATAATTCCAGTGGGAAGGTCCCGGTCTCCTCGGCTTTTTCCACCAACGGAGCTATCTCGTTCAGGGC
>JAXHSZ010000394.1:0-2412 GCA_034190725.1 Thermodesulfobacteriota bacterium | reverse complement strand
ATCAATCTATGAGAAGAAAGACTGTGGCGGTTTAAACAGTAAAAACTGAAGGAGCCGAGGAACATCCACATAGGAGTGCCTCAACTTAGGTTGAAATTCGTCTCACCACATTAAACAATAATCCACTCTGGATTCAGGTTTATTATGATCCTCTCGACATGGACTGGTTAGGATTGGTGGGCTGCGTATTCGTCCAATAGCCTGCGAATCATCTTCTGATACTGAGTATTATGTTTTTTCGCCTCATTTTTAAAAAACTCTACACTGGTTTTGCTGAGAGCAATCGTCACCTTTACGGTTTCGTCTTTTAACGCCAGCTCTTCAGGTGAAGGGAGGAAGTCAGAAATAACCTTCACCTTTCCGATAGGCTCATCCGTGTATTTTATTTTCCCTTTCATATATTTTCTTTCCTTTCCGCCAATATCCGGCGCCAATGATTCTGATTTTGTTTTTTCGATAGGTGAATCTTGCGGTCATAATTCCACCAGCGACCCTGCCAAGACAATAATAGCGCTTTTCAACATCATCGCTGTGTTCCAGGTCTTCTAGGATGACACGATCATGATCCAGGAAAGCAAGTTGCGCTAATGAAAAGGAAACACCGTGTTTCTTTTGATTCAGTTTGTCTTTGGAAGAATCCCACTCAAAATCAGATTGCTTTATCATATGATCAAGATACGCGAGACCAAGATAAATGTCAATATACTAATATGGCTTATTATCTGGTTCTTAAGCTATCGTAAACAATTGACCCCCCTTCACAGGGAAGAAGCAATGGTGCGGATACGGAGGAGAAAACAGAAGTTGTAGTGGGTTAATATGGAGAAGTCAAGTGAAAAAGGGTGTGGTTTTACAATGTTTTCGGTTAACTTACTCTTTAAAAGGTGACTTTCTTCCCTTTTAGGAAAGAGTCCCGAGTGCATTGAAAGGCGCTTGTCTTTGCATAATGCTGCATTTTGACTGAAAAACAACTGATGTTCACTGAAATAATTGAAAAATATCCTCTTATCATTTTACTACTGAATCTAAGGCATACGAAAAAACGTTGGAACAACTACTCTCCAACCTCCCTTTCTAACAGCTCTTTTGACTAATAGATCATGTGCCTAATTATTTAATGAGTCTAATCTGTTTTTCTTGATAATATACTCTGAATAGCTTCTTTTAATTCAGGTACATCTCTCTGGGTAATTTCCCAGATTATCTCCAGGTCAATGTTAAGTTAATCATGAACAAGAACATTGCAAAATGCAGCAATGCGGTCCCATTCGATTTGCGTTTGAGTGGCTTTCAAATCGTACGCAAGATGCTGAGTTGATTCAGCCATCGTTTGAAGATTTCGGAGCACAGCATCCTGGAGTGTATGAGAATCTATGAACCGACCTTTTCCTTCAGCGGTATTCTCCTCGATTCAATTTATACACTCTAAAATGTGACGGATGTACACTGTATCATCTTTCATAGAGGCACCGCTTCACACAGTACATGTTCTCGGAGGTGAGGATTGAGTCCTTTCTCTGTCACGACCTCTACTCGGCAGCCTAAGATTTCTTCAAGGTCCAAGATGAGCCCGGCGGGAAACCATGAACTCGTATCAGGCCCAGCATCAACCAAAAAATCAATATCACTTCCCGCGCTCGAATCACCTCTTACGATCGATCCGAAAATACGGATATTTCGAGCACCGTGATGAGCAGCAATATTACGTATATCACCACTCTTTTCCTTAATTAGTTGTTCAAGGGTCATCTCGACCTTCATTACAAAAAATGACTATAAGTTACCCTTTTCAATTGAAAGACATTGTATGGGGTCACCGATGTTCAATCTTCTTGATTCAATGCTTTCAGAGCAGAATATTCCCTTTTAAAATGATGTCCTCAATGGTAACTGTTATTTTTGGATAATGTCTCCCTTGTTTTTTGTATGAGGTATTCCCAGTATTTCAACAGAAAGAAAGGTGTAAAAGGACACCTTTGGCAGGGGAGTTTTTTCTCTTGCATATTGGATGAAAGGCACTTATATTCAGCGATACGGTATGTTGAGAATAACCCTGTCAGTGTTAATATAATGGGGAAGGCTTGTGAGTACAGGTGGTCAAGCGCCAGAGGCCACATTGAACGAGGAACTGACCCGTTGTCATCGGAAGATTGTTATCTGGAGGAAGAGATGGAGATTAGCAAGTGTATTGAGACAAAAGAGAAGATGAACAACTCGTTTGTGCCCCATCCATAAATGGCTATTTTCAGCAATCTCTGCGTCAGACTCAGACGTAAGGGCACGTAGCAACGTGCCCCTACATACCCAATGTATTCCTGCGGTTAAAATCTTCGTCTTCCTTGACCTTGCAGAAAATATCTCATTTCTGGATGGGCACTATTTAAAGATATTAGGCAGAGTCAATGACGGGGC
>JAXHSZ010000393.1:0-8894 GCA_034190725.1 Thermodesulfobacteriota bacterium | reverse complement strand
CTCACAACTGGACTTGTGCATACATTATATCTCGTATCATTGAGCAGTGCGTATGAAAAAGGAGACTTATCCTTTGTTTATCCCTTGGCGAGGTCAGCACCTATTTTTTTTTTTTCGGATCCTTTTTGCCAATAACATGCTTAGCATAAACATATCCCATGATACCGAACTGCATCAAATAGGAGGGTTTGCAAACCACATTGACTCCACCATCAACTAACACTGCCACACCGCTTAATGTAGGTATAATAGCAGCAATGGCCGGCCTGTCCACTCCTTCTAATTTCTTCAAAACATAGACGCCTGTTGCCATAACAGCACCGGAATTGCCGGCACTGATGACCGCTTGAGCTTCTCCGCTTTTTACAAGCTCAAAGGCCACTCTTATGGATGAGTCCATTTTCTTTCTAAGCGCCTCCGAAGGTGATTCTTCCATCCCAATGACTTCGGATGCATGTTTCACCGTCAAGGGCAATCCTTCAGTATCGTATTTTAAAAGTTCTCTCTGAATAGACTCTTTGTCCCCTACTAAAACAACACGGGTATTGAATTCTTTGGCTGCCAGGACCGATCCTTCAACGGGTATTTGGGGTGCACAATCACCGCCCATAGCATCTACTGCTATCTTCATAAATGTTGCCTCTTCAGACTTCTTTCACTTCCAATACGGTCTTTCCCTTGTAGGTGCCGCAATTCATACATACACGATGAGGAAACTTCGGTTCCCCACACTGAGAACACAGCGTTATCTGAGGTTGGGGTAACCGATGATGTGTCCGACGTTTATTTCTTCTTGATCGTGAGTGTCTTCTGTTTGGTAAGGCCATTTGAAATCTCCTTTATCGTCCCCTATGTAACATAACTTACTTTCTACTTTCAACTTTAAAATCGCGGAGCTTTGAAAATCCTTTATTGAATACATCTTTATGAGAACATTCGCACATGTCTCTGTTGAGATCTTTTCCACATTCATTACAGAGGCCGCGACAATTATCATGACACAGAGATTTGAAAGGGATATCCAGAATAATCTGTTCAAGGACCACTTCAGAGATGTCTATTTCCTCATCTTGGTAAAAACTCAGTCCAAGGTCTTGAATCTCCAGTTCCAAATCTTCGGTCGTGCTTCTGTATTCAGACGGAGAAAATATACATTCAAAATTCGAAATGAGAGGGTAATCAAACTTTCCCAAGCATCTACTGCATTTCATAATCAGACGAGTGGCAATACGACCATGTATGAATACATCCCTTTTTGATTTGGCAACCTTCAAGTCCAGTGAGATTGGGGCATCAAATGTAAAGCCAACTCCTCTATTGTCCCGGGAGATACCCATCAAGCTATCAGCATCCAAGACCTTTTTCAAATGAAAACCGCTGTGGGGTATCTCTTCAATCTTCAGTTTCAAATGAAAACCTGTTTTGATGATTTTACGCTAAGGGCTTGCGCAAACAGAATATTCCGTTTTGGCAAGCCCTTCATGTCGTTCACTGTAGCTTCCGTTAACTCAGAATCAGGTGCACATTGTAATGTACACCTGATTCGCCAATGTATTCCTGCGGTTAAATCTTCGACTTCCTGGCCCTTGCAAAAGATATCTCACTTCTGGATGGGCACTCGTAGACTCATGTTTGTCAAGATTTTGCCATAGATTAAGCCAATATATTCAAGCCATTGTTATTACTCGTTATTTTTTTAATTTCCTTTCTCACATGGAAGAAAATAATAAATAATATATGAACATTTCTTTTTGTCAAGGAAAATTCAACTGTAATTTCGTTATTAACAATGAACACATCAGTAAAATGGTAAAATAATATTTATAAAGAGCCTATCGTTTTTATAACATTACATATTCCGAGTTTGGGTGGTGTAATGTTCACGGTTCCAGGCTGAAGATCCCTGACCGGATGCAATCAAAAGACTATACCTCAATAGGTGTGACACGCTTTTTCATCAAATGGGTGAAAAAAATTAATCTGAGTATTATGTAATAAAGTCAGGGAGATCAACAGAGTATAACATTTGGACCCTGAACTTTGAACCATTCATTTTAGTCTATCCATTCTCTATTCATGTGTGTACATCGTAATTCATAATAAACAAGATTTCAAGACAAATTCTTACATAATTCTAATCATGTCCCACCTCTTTCCATTGTATATGTTCCAACGTAACTGTTCACAGGTCTTATCAGTGATACTCTTGTAGTGTGAAAATGTATCATCGCAAATACTCCAATCTTGGTTTCAGGTGTCAGGTTTCATCTTTCTTTTCGATTGTAATGATACCTTAAAAGGGATTGGGAGACACTTTGTCCTTGACTATTATGTTCTTTCTTTGATAATATTTTTTAATCATTTTAAGTATAAACGACTTATTTCATTTATAATTCATACGCTTACATCCTCCCTCTTCATTTAGCTACTCACTGACATGTCAGGAATTGTTGGGATTTTGACTCAACCTGTTCGCAGAGGTCTTTCTTAAGCCTTTTGATTATATTACAAATACCTAAATTGGTTTGCCATTTCAAATATAAGCCGTGCTATCCAATTCAAACAGATTGGATGAAATAACGAGAAAAGGAGTTTATGTATGGACGTTGTAGAAGCTTTAAAGGCACGAAAGAGCATAAGAGCCTTTAAACCTGATCCGGTCCCTAAGGACATTCTCAGGGAGATCCTGGAAGCAGCCGGTTGGGCCCCGTCAGCCATGAACACCCAGCCATGGGAGTATGCAGTGATCGCCGGCGATGTTCTTGAGAATGTCAGAAAGGGAAATGTTGAAAAGCTCAACTCCGGTGTATCACCGAATCCCGAGCATTTGGTCATTGGATGGCCGCGCGACAGCGTGTACAGGGAGAGACAGGTGGATCTGGCCAAACAGCTTTTCAAACTCATGGATATACCCAGGGAAGACAAAGAGAAGAGGGCTCAATGGATGGAGCGCGGTTTTCGTTTCTTCGATGCTCCGGCAGCCATCATTCTCCTGACAGATCGAACATTATCTGAGTCCGGCCCATTGCTTGATGTGGGTGCAGTGATGCAAAACATCTGCCTTGCAGCTCTCAACTTCGGTTTGGGAACATGCATAGAGGACCAGGGCAGCATGTATCCCGATGTACTGCGGAAATATGTGGACATACCCGAATCTAAAAGGATAATCATCTGTATAGCGATCGGATATCCGGATTGGGATTTTCCGGCGAACAAGGTGGAGACCCTTCGGGAGCGCGTTGAGAGTATCACTACATGGTGTGGTTTTGAATAATAGGGTTCACACTGTATCCTCACAAAGAATAGCATCTCAAAAAATCTGAAAACGTTCCGTAGCCCACAGGGGAGCCTTCATTCGCTCCCCAGTGAACTACAGCATAAGTATATTCCCCCAAGTTATTGAGAAGTTACTGTCAGTTTCCCTGAGTTGTTGAAAAGCGACCATAAGGAACACCTTTGGGAGTGATCCAACGGGGCATTGAAAGAGGCAGAATTGGCAAGAACATATGAATATCGTTAATCTGCCCATCTCAACTCATATTTCTGAAATCTGTTGATCAGTGTTCATCCGGAAAAGAGATATTTTTCGCACGGTCAAAGAAGACGAAGATTTTAACGGCAAGAGCACGTTGCCACATGCCCTTACATCTGAGTCTGACCCGTCTGCGTGCGGTCACACACGGGCAAGCGCAGAGAGTGCGGAAAATAGGAATTTATGGATGGACACTCACTACTCACATGACATCTCGCACTCGGTTTTCGTCCCTCCCAATGCCCCCTGAATAAGGCGTCTTGAACATCCTGACGCGTACGTTTCCAGACTTTTAGAAAAGTTACAATATCGAAGGATTGTTGTTTCCGGACCGGCACTGGATTATGCTTATGCTGTTTCATTGTGATCATCGGTCATGGATGTCATTGCAAACTCATGTGCCAATGATCTGACGTATTGAAGGAGGTGGACAGGTGGGCTTACAATTCGAAGAATGGGTGGAAAAAAGACATGAATATGCCCGGGAGTGGAAGAAACGAACCGGGGGGAAGGTTGTAGGCTATTTCTGTACATACGCGCCCGTTGAAATATTTTACGCTGCCGATATCCTGCCGGTAAGGATTTTCGGTGGGCATAAGCCTTCCAGCTTGGTTGAGCCTCATATTTACAATGTGATGTATTGCCCCTACTGCCGTGATTGTCTGGCCCAGGGCCTGGAAGGGAAGTATGATTATCTTGACGGTATTATGATCGCTCAATGCTGTATCCACATCCGTCAGACCTTTTGGAGCTGGGAAAAACACATCCCTGTCGATTATTCCTACTACCTTTACATGCCTCACGGCACACAGAGTAAGGGACGGTATGAGTACCTCAAAGGCGAACTGGACCGGTTCAAGAAATCTCTTGAGAACTGGATTGGTCGAACAATTACGCAGGAAGACCTGGACAGGGGAATCGATATCTGCAACACAAATCGTCAACAAATGAAACAGGTCTACGACTTTCGAAAGCAGGATGATCCCTCGATTACGGGTTTGGAATCTTTGGAGATGGTGCTTGCAAGTCAGTTGATAGATAAAAGAGAGCACAGTGCCGCATTGCAAGGACTTTTGAAGGAGCTGCCCCAGAGGGAGTTGGATAGAGAGACGGGAGCAAGACTCATGATGATTGGAAGTGAGACGGACGATCGTATTTTCTTTAAGATGGTGGAAGAGAACTTGACATTGCCGGCCACTATCGTTGCTGAAGAGCACTGCACTGGAAGCAGAGATTTCTGGAATGAGGTTGTTCCACAGGAAGACAGACTGATGGCCATTGCAGCTCGCTATCTTGACCGGCCTTCCTGCCCCAGCAAGGACTGGCCGGTACGGCGAAGGTTTGACCATATCTCGGACCTGGTGAAGGACTTTCGTGTGGAAGGGGCCCTCCTGATGCAGCAGAAATTCTGCGATCCCCATGAATTGGACATACCTGCACTAGAAGAATTTTTTAAGAATGAGTTGGATATCCCCACGTACTTCCTGGAGTTCGATATCATTGTGCCGGAGGGTCAATTCAGTACCAGGGTTGAGGCTTTTTTGGAGACAATGGTTGATATTATCTAGTGCCAATCCATTAATGACTATTTTCCGCAATCTCTGCGTCAGACTCAGATGTAAGGGCACGTAGCAACGTGCCCCTACATACCCAATGTATTCATACGGTTAAAATCTTCCTCTTCCTTGACCTTGCAGAAAATATCTCATTTCTGGATGGACACTATTTAGTGTTGTGTAAATAGTGTCTGAACGACAAGTCTGTTATCATTGAGATAATAAAGGAGTAGAACATATACGGTAACTTGAAGATTCAGGAGCTGTCGGCGGTAAGCGATCGGCATTCAGATTAAAAATGGTGGGAGTCATTAGTTTAAGGGCTGATAACTGAACGCTGAAGGCCGACTGCTTAAAATCTTCATTTCTGCAAAATCCCATTAACTCCTTATAATAGAAGTGTTTTATATGTATTCGTTCAGGTACTCAATGGTGATCTGTCATATTTTACCGGACTTTGTCGGGTACAGCTATCTGATTCAGGCGCAAAGGCACAGAGGAGGAAAGGCACAAAGCATAAGAGATTGCTCATCCGAGAAGACCGGAGGGAGGGACCTCAGTCGATTCATCTCCTTGGAAAGAGGGAAAAAAGGAAGGGAGGTTCATTGCAATGCGTGAGCTGAAATTGTATCCCACTGAACCGTTGAAGTGCTGGAACAAAGCAAAGGAATTGCGTTACAAATATTATAAGGATTTTGTTGATGCAAAAGACAGGGGAGGCCTTCGATGGAGCGGATCGGCATGGGCTTTCCACGCTATCCCGTGCGGATTGGGTACTGATGTGTATTCGCTCACCGGGGAACCATACGGGGCAACCGTTACTTTTTTTTCTGATTTCTCCTCGCGGTGTCTCGAGGAAGCCGAAACCACAGGTGTAGCTCGAGACCTCTGTGCGTATCTTCGGAATTATTGGGGCGGGATCATTCTGGACAAATTCATTCTCCCTGACGGAACGATCATGGATGAATGGCCCAGGGCGGACTTTCTCTTTACCTCTCATGTGTGCTGTTCCCATGCCAAATGGTATCAGCGTGCAGGTGAACTTGAGGGTGGAGTGCCTTCCTTTGCCATAGACATATCCGTCGGTCCTTATCCTGACAGAGAGGACAGGGAAGCAGCGCTGAAGTATGTTACTGAACAGTTGCTTGAAAGTATAGAATGGATGGAGAAGGTCACAGGGCGTGACTATGATGACACCCTGTTGATTGAAGCAATTACAAATGAATGCCGGTCACTTACCCTTTGGGCTGATATATGCAGCTACAACCAGAGTATTCCGGTCCCAATGGATGAAAAGACCATGTTCAGTCTCTATGTGTTTACGACATTGCATCCCCAGCGCAGAGAGGTCGTTGATTTCTATCAGGAGCTGAGGGATGAGATCAAGGACAGGGTGGAAAGGGGGATAGCTGCGGCAGCTAATGAGAGGTTTCGCGTGGCCACCGATTCTCAACCCCCATGGTCGGCCCTTCAGATCTTCCGATATATGCAAAAGGAATATGGGGTGGTTTCCGTAGGATCGTGGTATACGTTCGGTCTGGCCGGTGCCTGGGGCGAAGAGGCTGATGGCACATTTGTGCCTCTGAAAACACCCCAGGAGCAGGGATTGACATTGAAAACCCGCGAAGAGGCGCTCAGGGCATATGCGGATCTGAAACTGAGGAACTGGGGCTGGGGCACGTTTCAATCCTTGGATCGGCGTCTCAGGATGACTGACCAGCTCATTAAACAGTGGAAGGTAGATGCCATTGTTTCTCACCTGAACAGTGGCTGCGAGGGCAGCGCCATGGCACAACTGGAAGGGAGAATGGCACTCATGAAGAAAGGTTTCCCTGTGGTGACCTTTGAAGGGAACATGGGTGATCCCAGGGATTTTAATTTGACGAGGGCCATATCTCAAATAGACTCTTTCATGGAGAGTTTGAGGCTTGATAGGCTACCCATGTAGAGAAGAGTGAATGAGTGTCTGAACGAAAACTAGGATTTTTCGTTCGGACACGAATTAAGAGTTTCTTTCTTGAACTCTCTCAGGCGAATGCGGAAACATAAGAGGAGATTAATATGAAAAGTGTATCTTTGTTTATCCCTTGCCTGGTCGATCAGTTTTTACCTGAAATAGGCATAGCCACAACAAAGGTCTTTCGTAACCTTGGAATAAAATATTCCTATGATCCAAGACAGACCTGTTGCGGTCAGCCCTTTATCAATTCCGGAGATATGAAGGGTGCGCGGAAGGTTGCCAGGCATTTTATATCCATTTTTGAAGAGAGCGATTATATTGTTGCCCCTTCGGGATCATGTATACACACCATCAAACATCAGTATCCGAAGATATTTGCCCTCGGTTCCGACTGGTACAGAAGAGCAAAAAAAGTTGCGGCCCGGGCTTATGAACTCAGCCAATTCATTGTCTCAGTACTTGATGTAAAGGATATTGGTTCGACATATGAAGTCAAGGCATGCCTTCATGAGTCCTGTTCTGTGCTGCGTCAACTGGGAGTCTCCGACGAACCGAAGGCCCTATTGAATAATGTGAAAGGACTGGAGCTTGTCCCGCTCAATGACGCGAATGTGTGCTGCGGATTCGGCGGAGAATTTTCCATGGATTATCCGGAAATATCCGAGGCCATCGTGAAGGACAAGGCGAACAACTTTGAGGCTTCAGGTGCTGATACGCTTATATTGATGGAGCCTGGTTGTCTGCTCCACATCAAAGGGTACTTGACTCATAGAGGCACAAAGGCGGAAGTTGTGCACATCGCTGAAGTATTGGCAGGAAGGTAGGAGGTGATTACAATGCACCCACAGACTGAAAATTTCAAACAACTGGCCCGGGAAAATCTGGCCGATGAAAAACAGGGAGGCATCCTCAACCAGTTTTCCACTGTGCTCAGGGCGCTTCGGGACGCCGCTTTCATGACGCTGCCGAACGCGGATGCCGTTCTGGATAAGGGAAGAAGGATCAGAAAGAGTGTGGTAAAGAACCTCCCCTATCTTCTGGAGATGTTTGAAGAGAGGGCGACTGATGCAGGGGCTAAAGTGATATGGGCAAAGGATGCAAAAGATGCCAATAATTTTATCCTTTCACTGGCAAAAGAGAAGGGAAAAAATCTATGTGTAAAGGGCAAGTCTATGATCTCGGAGGAGCTGGGTCTCAGGGAAAAGCTCATTGAGAACGGGATAGACTCATACGAGACCGACCTTGGAGAATTCATCGTCCAGTTGGCAGGGAGGACCCCCTTTCATATTGTCGGACCTGCGATCAATATGACCGCTGAAGAGATATCAGACCTGTTCGTCGAGCATATAGGATCGGACAGTACAGTAGATCCCCTTGAACTGGGCAAGAGCGCCCGAAGTTTTCTCAGGGAGAAATTCAGAAATGCGGGGTTGGGGATCACCGGAGTGAACATGGCCGTGGCTGAAACAGGTTCCATCATACTGGTGGAAAATGAGGGAAACATACGACTCTCGACGAGTGCACCCAAAACACATGTTGCCGTTATGAGTATAGAAAAGGTCGTTCCTGCTTTCTCGGATGCTGCCCATATGTTGAAACTCCTCACAAGGAGCTGCAGTGGTCAACGAATCTCAAATTATGTCTCTGTCATTACCGGTCCCAGGAAAGAGGGGGAAATGGACGGCCCTGAGGAACTGTATATCGTTCTTTTGGACAATGGTCGAACCACGATATATGAAGATGAGGTCTTGAGAAGCAGTTTACAGTGCATAAAATGTGGTCTGTGTGCCGCAGTATGTCCCATTTACACGCATGTGGGGGGATACGCATATGGGTGGGTCTATTC
>JAXHSZ010000392.1:0-4710 GCA_034190725.1 Thermodesulfobacteriota bacterium | reverse complement strand
TTTAAAACCGATATCCCTGAATATCCAGATTTGTAAGACCTGCTTCTTCTGCCCATTGCACAGCTTCAACATATTCCTCACGGTTTATCTTCCTGGAGATTTCCGGGTATTCGAATGCTTTATATACCGGAGTATACTGAGACATTATATTGAAGTATGTGTCTTTGGGAAGATTTCTAGCAATCCATTGGATCACATCCTTTGTCCGGCCGACCCTATTGGGCATCACCAGATGACGGATCATCAGCCCCCTGTACATGAGACCATCAGATGCAGGCTTGGCAACGCCTACTTGTCGGTTCATTTCCAATAGAGCCTTCTTTGTGATTTCAGGATAAGTGTCTGCATCAGACGAATATTTTGCTGACATCTTATCATCAGCATACTTGAAATCAGGAAGGTAAATATCAATGATACCGTCCAATTTTCTTAGTATTTCCAATCGCTCCCATCCACATGTATTATACACAAGGGGAAGTCTCAAACCTTTGCTTGCCGCCCTATCAATCGCAAGGATGATATGAGGAGAATAATGGGTGGGTGTGACAAAATTGATGTTGTGGCATCCCATCTCTTGAAGATGGAGTATCATCTCCGCCATATTTTCAATGCTTCTTGGTTTTCCTCTCCCTCCCTGGCTGATTTCCCAATTGATACAAAAGACACACCTCAGCCCGCAGTTGGTAAGGAATATGGTTCCGGAACCACCAGTTCCCACAAGTGATCTTTCCTCTCCATAGTGAGGATGATATGATGCAATTTCAAGTTGAGAAGTGCTCCCGCAAAATCCCCTTTGTCCGTTGAGTCGCTGAGCGCCGCATTTCCTTGGACACAGCCGGCAGCTCTTCATAATGTTCCAGAGTTCTTCGCCTCTTCTTTTTAACTCTCCGTTTCTATGAAGCTTGAGATAAGGCGGTTGGAAATCTGGATTGATATGTGCTGTTCTCGTGATTGAAGTACGACTTTTTTCTTCACGTTCGAGGCCATTAATGAGAGAAGTTGACTTCTCCTTTTTATTGCATGAGGCAATCAAGGGAATAGATGTTGAAATAACACCGGACAAAGCACAGTAAATGCACGATTGAATAAACTGTCTTCTCGATTGGTCTTTCATGTCAAATACCCCCTTACTCGAGTATTTCATTGCGTTATCGGTCATAATCCTTGACAAAATGCTACAACGAACGACTTACACAGATTCCTCCTTTTCACCTTGTGAAATTCACAAGAAGCGTTCTCAATGTACAATTCATTCAAATTGTAATATAATGAGGTATTTCAGTCAATGACTTCAAAGCCTTTCAAGTGCCACTGGTCAACCCAACAACGTACTGAGTATCCATTCAGAAATCAGATATTTTTTGAAAGATCAAGGAAGGCGAAGATTTTAACCGCAGGAATACATTGGGTATGTAGGGGCACATTGCAATGTGCCCTTATATCTATAAAGAAAGAGAGTGAGTATTAGCTGCATATAAATTATTGATTAAGCATTGTGATGAATTTGAATTTTATGGTACTGAAAACATGACTCAGCTAAAAATAGATAGCTTGCCGTCATTGAATGAAAGCACCCAATCATCAAATCCAGCTGACCTTAGAGGTCGGATCGCTGATTAATTCGATGGGATTCCATATAATGAATTATGTCTTTTTAAAGGAGACAAAAAATGATCAATAAGGAAATACTTAATCAACTTCAACATGCACCAATTCCAGAACGTATCAGAATTATAGAAGTTATTCTTCAGTCACTGAAACAGGACATAAGAACACCGTCTACTGAGAGAATTCAGCACAAAACGTTTAATATTCAGAAATTCAACTTAGGAAAAGAGGTTCATGTAAACCGTGATACACTATATACCGAAAGGAATATGTGAATATGTTTGCAATTGATACGAATCTCCTTGTTTATGCCCATAACTCTGCCTTTGAAGTCAACGAAAAAGCGGCGGCATTTTTAGAAAGGATCATGAATGAACGAGATGAAGAAGGACATCTTTCAGTCTGTATTCCAGCACAAGTTTTAATGGAATTTATTCATGTGATAACATGGCAGCTATTAAGGATGTATTCAAAGAAAGAGTGCAGGTGACCAGTAATTCAAGATGGTTGGTCGGAGAAGTTATGTATCCCAGGGTCATAAGAACTAATAAGTGGATATTTACTAACAACATCTCCTAGAATTATGGTCTCGGAAGCATGAAATATTCTCTACTCATGCTGTATATGTCTTTAATGTCTTTGGCGTATCGCGTCTTGATTTGTTTCGCCTTCTGGCTTTTTTTACTTTAAGTTCATGGGATTTTTCTGCACTATTCTTACACAATTTTCTCCCATTGCCAAAGTCAATTTTTCCCAGTTGTGTAATCTCTAACTTGCGTTGGCAGACCCAGACATTTTTTAATGATCGATAAATTTCTCCTGGCATACCCTCTGGAAGGTCTACGGTACTGTAATTTTCGTGAATTTTAATATGTCCGATAAATTTACTCTCTATACCACCCTCATTTGCTATGGCCCCAACGATATTACCGGGTTTTACGCCATGACACAAACCCACCTCAACCCGGTATCTTACCATATTCATATGAGGATTACTTTTCATTCCATGAGCTTTATCAGTCACTTCTCGTTTTCCCACGGGCTTATCCTTTGTTAATTTCTTTTCTTTCTTCTTCAGCAGCAAGGGTTGGTCTCCCTGGACGAGGTACGCCAAAGCAGCGCTGATTTCCAGGGAGGGAGTTTCCTGTTCTTCTTGATACTCACTGACCAGTTTATGAAAGGCTTCCAGTTCCTGGGTTGCCAGGGTATCGGTAATACGCTGTTTAAAGTGAGCGATGCGTTTGGAATTAATATCATCAATAGTGGGCAGCTTCATAGCCTTAATCTTTTTGCCGATTGCCTTTTCTATTGATCTCAGCAGATGCTTCTCCCGTGGACCAACAAAAAGAATTGCCTCTCCATTCCGCCCGGCTCGCCCGGTACGGCCTATACGATGTATATAGGATTCACAATCGTTGGGGATGTCGTAGTTGATCACATGGCTTATACGAGTCACATCAAGCCCGCGGGCTGCTACATCTGTTGCCACGAGAATATTCAATTGGCCCTTCCTCAGTCGTTCCATTGTCCGCTCACGAAGTGCTTGAGGCATATCTCCATTTAAAGGAGCGCAATCATGCCCCTTAGCATACAACTCTTCCACCAAGTCTTCGGTAGCAATCTTGGTGTTCACAAAAATAAGCATGGCATCAAATGGCTCTGCCTCTACAATACGATTCAGTGCATCCAACTTGCTTAATCCATTGACTTGCCAAAAGCGCTGCCGTATTGTCTCGGCAGGAGTGACACCTTTTGTAATCTTTACTTCTTTGGGACTGTTAAGATAGCTTTGTGCAATCCGGCGAATAGGATCGGGTATGGTTGCAGAGAATAATGCCATTTGTCGTTTCATGGGCATGCGTTTCAGTATCCACTCCACATCATCGATAAAGCCCATGTGCAACATTTTATCAGCCTCATCCAGAACAAAATAGCTTAACTCGTCGAGTTGCAGAGTGCCTCTCCTCATATGATCCATGACCCGGCCGGGCGTGCCCACCACCACATGTGGACCATGTGCCAATTCCCTCAGTTGGTAACTGTAACTTTGACCGCCGTAGACAGACAACACACGGAATCCCTTTAGATAACGGGCATATTTCCCCAGGGCCTCTGTCACTTGGTTTGCCAGTTCACGTGTCGGCGTCAATACCAGGGCCTGGGGCCCTTTCCGTTTCAGATCGATATGTGACAGCATGGGGAGACCAAAGGCTGCTGTTTTACCGGTGCCGGTTTGTGCTTGTCCCAGAAGATCATCTCCTTCTAAGAGATGAGGAATACTCTGTGCCTGAATTGGAAATGGGTTTGTATAATTCGAGTCTTCAAGCGCCCGTAAAAGAGGGGGGATCAGTCCAAGTTCTTTAAAATTGTTCAGCATAATCTATTCTATTCCTTTGTTCACTGGTATGATTTCCACATATTGAATTTTCACGTTATCATTGGGAATCCTAGGCGACATAGGAAAAGAGTACAACTTGCTCGGATTCCTCCATCTGGCCTTGTGAAATTGAATATCTGAAAACCTTTAAAACAGACAAAGCCTCCCTAATGATACGAAAATGAACGGATGATCAAAAGCACTTTCATACCATTATGGAGGCTTTATCTCAAAGCTGTATATATCAAAAGAAACAAAAAAAAGCAATGTAAAAATCTAGGTAAGCCTGTTCTAGAAAATAAAAATTGACAGGCAAATAATATTTTATAGTGGGGGCGGAAGTTCGCCTCAAAAGAGATTGAACGAAACTTGGTACGAAGCGCTTATGGTGCCTTGGGAGCTTTACTGGGTGGCGTACAAGGAATGATGGTAACCGGTATAGACGAAGCCTATGCTATCTCGACGGAAAAGACTGCTTGTCAGGGATTAAAAGTGCTGCAGATACTCGCTCATGAAACCGACTTGATTGAGATTGCCGATCCACTGGGAGGATCATATTAGGTATAGATTACACAGAGCCTGCCGGCAAACCCCTCTCTAAATGTAAGAAGGAAGAAGCTATACCTAAATTAAGCGATTCTTTCCTACTGTGAGGCTGTATCTTACTGAATCTGAAGCAAAAAACGTTTCGAATCGAACTCACTGAAGGGGTGGCTTCACTTTCG
>JAXHSZ010000391.1:0-7563 GCA_034190725.1 Thermodesulfobacteriota bacterium | reverse complement strand
ATCCTGGGCTGAACTCACGATGTTTCCGTTTTTTATTACATATGGAATCATCTCATGGCTACTTATCACTCCTCTTTTTGAAGTGGAATTGGTGATGAGTATATCAGCCTGTTTTCCTATGGCAATTCCGTAATTCATACCCAGTATCTTTGCTCCATTCAAAGATGACATATTAAAGATGTGTTCCACATCCTCGATGCTGTTCATCCTGGTGGCAGTTGCAAGGACATGCATTTCTCGTATCATACTTCCGTTACCAAGCGGATAAAAAATATCCCTTATATTGTCTGTGCCGATTGCTACATTCACCCCGTTTTCCACTAAATCTCTTATTCTTGTTATGCTGTTATACGGCCGAGAAGATTTCAACTCCGGAAAAGTGGTTATCAGGTTACAACTCGGTGTAACAATGACGTTCATCTCTGCTTGTTTGAGTTTCTTAATCACTTCCAAGGCTTCCTCATTGTCTACTTTTGAGAGAGAAATACAATGGGTCGCCGAGACCCTGCTCTGGTATCCTTCTTCCATTGTTCTTTTAATCAAATATGGAAGCATAAAGTCTTTCGGATTGTTAGATTCATCTATCTGTACCTCTAAATTTTTATTATGCTTTTTGACTATTTCAAAGAGTATATCTATATGTTCCTTCCACTCTCTTTCAGTCTTTTCCACCAATGGTAATCCACCTAATATGTCGGCACCGCTATTGAGTGCTTTTTCCAGCAACTCTCTCGAACCGTCTTTCAGTACACCTTCCTGGGGAAATGCGCATATTTCAATATCTACCATATGCGCATATTCTTCCTTTAACTCTTTTATTGCCTGAAGAGGCAAGAGTTTTGCAGTAGAATCAACATCCACTTGAGTCCGTATTGCAGTGACACCCTGTCTCACCATCTCCCATACTACTCTGCCTGATCTCTCTTTTATCCCGGAAAGCGTGTATTTTTCTTTGAATTCACGGATGAGTCTTCTGTTCTCTTCCAATGTACCCCCAAATTGAGAAGGTTTCATCTGTGACAGAAGATCCGCTTTATCCAAATGGGTATGGATGTTTACGAAACCCGGAATCACAAGCTTATGTTCGGCATCAATCTCCGTTCCTTCAGGGTATCTCTCTTTTATATGACCGATATTCTCTATGTTCCCGTCTTTTATACCGATGTCTACTGGGGAATCAAAATCCTTCAATAGGGCATTTCTGATGAGCAGGTCATATGCCATCTTTATAGCTGTCCTCCGTTCCTTATATGGTCTTCTCCTGAAGAACGACCCTGTCTACAGCTTCTTCTTCCTCAAGCATGACCCTGACCAGTTCATCTTTTACAGTGGGAAGGCTTTTGCCTATGTAATCTGCCTGGATGGGGAGTTCTCTATGACCCCTGTCAACGAGCACTGCGAGTTGAATAACTTCAGGTCGTCCGATCCGCATGAGACCATCAAGTGCAGCTCTAACGCTTCTTCCCGTATACAAGACATCATCCACGAGGATTACTCTCTTTCCATTGATGGAGAATGGTATGTCTGTTTTATGGACTATCGTCTGTTGATTATTTGATCTCAGGTCATCCCTGTACAATGTAATATCCAGAACCCCCAGTGGAACATTCACATTCTCGATCTTACGTATATTTGTAGCTATTCGCCTGGCTATATAAACACCCCTGGGCCGAATTCCAATAAGGACCAGGGTGTTCGATTCCTTATTTCTCTCCATTATTTCGCGGGATATCCGGATCAGTGCGCGTTCTATTTCATCTTTGTCTATGACTTCTTCCTTTTCTCTATAGGCCACAACACCCCCCTAAAAATAAGCTTCAAGGACCTGTGATCAAAGCATGAATGAATCTTGTTAAGGTATGAGATTTCCAATCCTTTTCCATCTCAGAGTATGTCGGAATCGATCCCAGGACCAGTATATTATGAAGGCTCTCCCTTTGACTTCTGATAATCTTACAAATCCCCAATAACGACTGTCCATACTGTGATCTCTATTGTCCCCCATTACAAAAAGAGAATCTTTTGGAACAATAATGGGGCCATAGTTATCTCTTGGTTGAACGGACTTCGGCAAGATGGCATCATCATTATATACAGCAAAGGAACTATCTAATTGGGAATCATTAATATAGACTTTTTTGCTTATTATTTCAACCTTGTCCCCCTCTACGCCGATCACTCTCTTTATGAAATCTTTTTTTCTGTCAACAGGGTAGATGAAAACGATTACGTCACCCTGTTGGGGCTTTTTGAATGGGAGAAATTTTATGTTTGTGAAAGGAATTCTCACACCATAGATGAATTTATTCACTAATATGTGATCACCAACCAGCAATGTAGGTTCCATGGACCCTGAAGGGATTTTGAATGCCTGAATAACGAAACTCCTTATTATAAAAGCCAGAATAACTGCAATGACAATCGCTTCAATCCATTCCCGAACGACAGACTTCTTCCTCATCAACCACCCTTTCTATTCTCAAGCCTTCAATATGGCCAAGAATGCCTCTTGCGGAATCTCAACCTTTCCGATCTGTTTCATCCTCTTCTTGCCTTCTTTTTGTTTCTCAAGTAATTTTCTTTTTCTTGTGATGTCTCCTCCATAGCATTTTGCAGTAACATTCTTCCTCAAGGGACTTACACTTTTTCTTGCAATAATCTTGCTGCCTATGGCTGCCTGAATCACTACTTCGAACATCTGGCGTGGGATCAGATCTTTCATCCTGGCCACGAGACTCTTTGCCCTGAAATGTGCACTGTCCCTATGGGTAATGAATGAAAGCGCATCTACAATATCTCCATTAATGAGAATATCTAATTTTACCATATGGGATTTGCGGAAATCAAGGTGCTCGTAATCGAATGAAGCATAGCCACGACTGATGGATTTTAACTTGTCGTAGAAATCAAATACTATTTCGTTTAACGGGAGTTCATAGATTAATGCGACTCTGTCAGAGGTATGATATTTAATCTGTTTTTGGCTTCCACGCCTGTCTTCACAGAGTTTCAATACACCCCCAACATATCTACTGGGAAGATAGATGGTAGCCAGTACAAACGGTTCACTGATACTTGCAATCTCTTGAGGAGGAGGGAGATTGGAGGGGTTCTCTATATGGAGGACCTTCCCTGATGTTGTGGTAACTCGATAAACTACATTTGGTGCAGTTGTTACAAGATCCAAGCCATACTCCCTCTCAAGACGCTCTTGAATAACCTCCATATGCAAAAGACCCAAAAAACCACAGCGGAATCCGAATCCCAGGGCTATGGACGTCTCGGGCTCATATGAGAAGGAGGAGTCGTTCAATTGAAGTTTTTCAAGAGCTTTTCTCAGTACGTCAAACTGAGCCGACATTGCCGGATAAAGACCGCTAAAAACCATTGGTTTCATGATCTTGAAGCCTGGAAAAGGAGTATCAGTGGGATTCTCGATTTCCGTGATGGTATCACCTATCCTTGTATCCTTTACTTCCTTGATCCCTGCGGTCAAAAAACCCACATCACCGGCTGAGAGTTCTGATACTTCCATAATATCGGGAGAAAATACTCCAACCTTCGCAACCTCGAACGTCTTTTTTGAAGAGACCATCTGTATCTTCATCCCTCTTCTTATGGTCCCATTAAACACTCTGATCATTACAACAGCGCCCTGATACGAATCAAACCAGGAATCGAATATTAAAGCTTTCAAAGGTGCTTCATCGCTTCCTCTGGGAGGTGGAATCTTCATGACAATAGAGTCCAGGACTTCTTTAATACCGATACCTTCTTTTGCGCTTATGAGTATAGCATCACTCGATTCTATACCCACAATATCCTCAATCTCAGCTTTAACCTTGTCCGGATCGGCACTCGGTAAATCGATCTTATTTATGACGGGCAGGACTGTCAAATCGGAATCATAGGCCATATAAACATTGGCTAAAGTCTGTGCTTCTACTCCTTGTGAAGCATCAACCACCAGGATTGCCCCTTCGCAGGCGGCTAAACTGCGAGAGACTTCGTAACTGAAGTCCACATGCCCTGGCGTATCAATAAGATTCAGAATATATGTTTCATTGTTTTGAGTGACATAGGGCAGCCTTACAGTTTGGGCCTTGATGGTGATCCCTCGCTCTCTTTCAATATCCATCTTATCAAGGAATTGAGGAGTAATCCCCTTTTGACCACAAATACCTGTGATCTCGAGGAACCTGTCCGCCAGAGTAGATTTGCCGTGGTCTATATGTGCAATGATTGAAAAATTCCGTATTCTTTCTTGATCCCGTTCCATTCCAAGTAGTGAAAGTCTTGTTTAATATTGAGTATCTAACGAATTAAACTATATCATCTTCTGGTTTTTGTCAAAGAAAAAAGGGATATCAATGATACCCCAAGGCAATTAACTAATGTACTCCAAATCACAGGAAAATTCAACCTTGATTTCACAGTGATATTAATTATGAGAGTAGCCCTTCACGGCTTTGGTCAATGAATTACACCCAGGTTTGATTGATTCATCCCTACTTTGAGGCTGTATATCACTGAACCTGAAATAAAAAACACTTCGAACCAAACTCACTGAAGCGGAGCTTCACTTTCGTCTGCTTTGAATCACCTTTTTTTATATTCAGTAAGCTGCATCCTCTCTTGACAGGAAGAATCACTCAATTTGGGGAAAAGAATGTGCATATAAGTATTACCTACAAGTAAATTGAGAGAGTATATTCTGTAAATCGTTATAAATGGAATGATTTTGGTTTTCAGATGTCGACAATGACTGTGTCAAGTTTTTGACATATGCACAAATGGAGATAATTTCAGCATAACCTGATTTGGCTGCTGCAGGTTCCCATGGGTTAAATCTCTGTACATTGTTGGTCAGTATCCTCGATCAGGCACTGAAAGAGTGTTCTTCACAGATCCATCTCTCCAGCCCTGAAAATTCGATATCTGAAAACCTATAATTGCAAAGAGAGAAGACAATTCTCAAGAAACGTATTGTCGTTTCATGCTGAAAAAATAATTTGGCTCAAATTTAGCTCAAGTTATTAAAAAATTGGACGATTTATAAATAAACAATATGTAAATTGTACTCAATACCATAAGAACACCATAGGAAGTGACAAATATTTGCATAAATATGCCGTGAATTGTCACTCCTTCCTCAAAAAAGAGTCGTTTATTAACCTTGCTTCATAATACAAAACAAAAAATTCATAAGTCTCATGAGATTTATGAATCTGCAAGTAGGCTAGATTTTTCAAAAGAAAGTTTTATAGAAGGCAAGTGTCTTAACAGAAGAAAAATCGCATATCTACTTAATCCAAAGGCATTAGAGCTTATCCAATCACATGATTACCATAGATTGGATTGTCAACATTTCACAATTGAAGGACTGCTGGATTTGTCTTGTAAAAGAACCCCGAACTTTTTGTGGCATAGTATTTGCTTGTAAGAAAAAACAAAATGATCAAGCAATCCTGACAATGTGGGATAAAGAAGAATAAGCGGATGAAAGGAGGTGACCATTTCAATTTCCATTCGTTTTTGGACGAATACTTAACAATAGGAGGAAAAAAATGTTAACAAAGATGAGAAAATCAATGAAAGGTGAAAAGGGTTTCACCCTGATCGAGTTAATGATCGTCGTAGCGATCATCGGGATTCTGGCTGCCATAGCCATACCAAATTTTGTAAACTATCAGAGAAGAGCCAAGACATCTGAGGCAAGAACCAACCTGGGAGCAATAAGGACTTCGGAAGAGGCCTATGCTTCGACGGCTGATACATATTTGGCTTGTGCGGCAAATCCTGCCGCTATACCTGGAGTAAATAAAGCTACTTGGGATTCTGCTGGTGGTGAAACAGTGGGGTGGGTTGATATAGGCTATGAACCCAAAGGGGATATCTATTACCAATACGAGGCTACTAGTGCAAGTAACACCACATTTACAGCATCGGCTGAAGGTAACCTCGATGGTGATGCTATATGTTCTCGATACATAATTGATCAAGACGGGAACACAGGAACCCCCACCAATCCTCTTGAATAATCAAGCGTATTGTTGAAAATACAATTTCAAAAAGCCACCTATTTGTTGATCAAAGAGGTGGCTTTTTACAATTTTATAATGTGTCTTAAAAACAAGCAACACTTGGGAGGGATATTCCTTCTTTTTTTCAGTTTTCTTGTTTATTTGGGAACTATCAGCCCAGATGTTTATTGGGCTGATAGCGGTGAGATGGTTATTGCTGCATTTACACTTGGACTCGCTCACCCCCCATCATTCCCGCTATATACTATTTTAGCCAAAGTTTTTACATTCATTCCTTTTGGCAATATCGCATTTAAAGTAAATCTACTTTCTGCTCTTCTGGGAACTCTTTCTGTATTCTTTCTGTACTGTCTCTGCCTTTCAATTGAAAAAAAAGGTAAAAAGATCTATTTTGCCTTCATCTCGTCATTAATATTTGCCTGTATTCCTGCTTTTTGGCTCCAGTCGGTGAGGGCCGAGGTTTACACTCTCAATGCGGAGATTATATGTCTCATGTTCATATCTCTATGGAAGATCAGAGAAAGTGAGAATAATAACCGAAGAAGATCCACTTCTTATCTCTATCTTTTTGCCCTCCTCTATGGTCTGGGCCTTTCAAACCACTCCCTTACCATGCTTTGGCTCATCCCTGGTTTTGCGTATCTCTTTTTCATATACTATAATGACATATCTCTCAACTTTAGACATATAAGTATTTCTTTCAGTTTCTTTCTTCTAGGAGTTACCTTATATCTCTATCTTCCTTTAAGGGCATCTCAGGGACCTGCAATTGAAATGGCAGCGGCAGACAATTTGTATAGCTTTGTGGATTCAATTTCCAGAAGGGAGAGTTTGGGTAAATTCTTTTCATTGAGTGGATACCTTATCCCGAATATAAAGGCTCTCATCTGGATGTTTATCCGGCAGTATACCTTTTTTTTCTATGGGTTTGTGATTCTAGGAGCTTGGCAGATGTTTCAGCAAAAAAAGCACTTCTGCATTTTTCTCGTACTTGTGTTTCTAACTAATGTACTGGCTACAATAACAAACTCTAACTTCCATGAGACAAATCCGGACATAGCAGGTTATTTGCTACCATCTCTCATGACCTGTTCTGTCTGGTTTTTTTACGGGATTAAGGAAACGTTTAACTTTATAATCAATAATTTGAAGAAGAGATGGTCCTTTGTCTATTTTTCACTTTTCTTCATACCTTTGACTGTCTTTTTTTATCATTTTGACGAAAATGACAAAGAAGGTCATGTTCTCCCATATGAATATGGGAAAAATCTTTTGAATTCACTGGATCAAAACTCTGTATTCTTTTCCACTATTGATTCAACATTTTTTATATGTAAATATCTAAATCTTATTGAGAGAAGAAGGTCGGATGTAGGGATAATGTCACCTCCTGATCTTACTAATTCACATAGGGCTGTAGAAAAAAACGTTTAATAACGGAACGTTTTTTTTTGATAACCACTATAAAAGCAGATATATCTCTCTAATATCCATATTCAGGCACTCACTTCTTTAAAAC